>NZ_JAKEVK010000008.1:0-56141 GCF_022398435.1 Pseudoalteromonas sp. Isolate6
GAGCTTGAGTTACAACTGTTTAATAACAAATTTCTTACCTTAATTTTTTTAATTAAACAGAAAAAGAGCTTGAGTTACAACTGTTTAATAACAAATTTCTTACCTTAATTTTTTTAATTAAACAGAAAAAAGATGAATTACATAAACTTACACTGAACAAAAACTTAAAAATAAGCTAAAACTCACATATAGCCCAAGCAGATATCTTACAAGAAAAGTGAGATATATCTCACAAAGGTAACAACAAAAAAAGGCAGCCTATGCTGCCCTTTTTTCAATAGTAAGAGTTTACCCTGAGAGAGGTAAACTCACTATACGACTTTAGTGTAGACCACCTAAGTACTTAGATAATACTTCGATGTCTTTGTCTGTCAGCTTCTTCGCGATATCACGCATCATACCGTTCATATCATTGTTGCGAGTACCATCACGGAACTTTTCAAGCTGTGCCTTGATGTATTCAGGATGCTGGAATGACACTTTAGGGAATTTAGCTAAAGAAGTACCGTTACCACGAGGACCGTGACATGCAGCACAAGATGGAATGCCACGTTCTGCATCACCAGCTTTATAAAGCTGCTGACCCGCAGCAACAACATCTTCAGGCGTTGAACCCGCAGACATAGATAAAGAAGAGAAATACGCAGCTAAGTCTTTCATATCTTGATCTGATAGCGGCATAGCCATACCACTCATCACAGGATCCATGCGCCCTTCTTTACCACCAGACGTCATACCTAGCTTAAACTCTTGTAGCTGCTTGTAGATATAATCTGCATGCTGACCTGCGATTTTAGGATACATAGTCACAGGGGCATTGCCATCTGGACCGTGACATGCTGCACACGTTGCAGACTTTGCTTTACCTGCTTCTGCGTCACCATCGAATGCCGATGCGTTGCTTGCTGACAACGTACCAAGCAACATTGTTAAAGTTAATGCTATTTTTTTCATGGTAAATTCTCTGTTTCCGACCCTGTAATTTGTACCCTCGCGAACAAAGTCGCTCTCTTTATTGCTCGGGCAAATAATACCAATCAGTACTAATTAGGTTGTTATGTTAATCAGATGAATCATACATGCAAACTTAGCAAATATAACGCCAAACAGCACCGATCCATCTAAATACGCCTTGCTCAGTAGTGACTACTGATAGGTATACACTTTAGATTGACATTGCAATTCCTACATTCTACACGATATTACTTTCTCTGGCACGTTTTCTGCCCATATTAAGCTTATAATTTATAGGGACTTGACCTAGATTAATTAATATTAGGACGAGGCTTCGGCCAATTTGCGATAAAAGCAGCGTTTAGAACAAACCCCACAGTACTTTTGGTTTCCGCCATACTGTTATAAAATACGCAATTCCATCCGCGAAAGTTTAATCAGTTAGGAGTCAGCGTGCTAAAATCTCGCGTAAAATACAATCAGGCACAATTTATCACAAGTGCCCCAGATATCAGTAAACTGCCACCAGACACTGGAATTGAAGTTGCTTTTGCGGGTCGTTCTAATGCTGGTAAGTCGAGCGCACTCAATACGCTTACAGACCAAAAACTGGCACGCACCAGTAAAACACCTGGTCGAACTCAACTTATAAATACTTTTTCTCTAGGCGAAGATCAGCGTTTGATTGATTTACCGGGCTATGGCTTTGCGAAAGTCCCATTAGAGATGAAGAAGAAATGGCAAAAAGCGCTAGGTGAATATTTACAACGCCGCAAATGCCTAAAAGGAATTGTGGTATTGATGGATATTCGTCACCCTCTCAAAGATCTCGATATGGATCTCATCAATTGGGCAACCAGCAGTAATATACCGGTATTGGCCTTGTTGACTAAAGCCGATAAGCTAAAGCAAGGTAAACGTAAAGCAGAAGTACTACAAGTACGTCGTGCTCTATCTGAAATCGACGGTGACATCACCGTTCATGCGTTTTCTTCTTTAAAGGGCATTGGATTAAACGAACTGGCGTGGAAATTGGATGATTGGTACTTAGGTCCGTTTGTGAAAGAAGCTCAAGAGGAAGCGAGCGAATAATCAAAACGTAAACACAGGGCGCGCTTAGCTAAGATAAAAGCGCGTCTTGGCCGACATCAGATAAAAGCCTTTTTCATCTTCCTCGAGCAATTCAGCCCACTGATAATAGACATTTCGTGAAACTCTAGCAGTTAAACCATAATTGAGTGTGAGAAATGGAATATCTCCCCCATTAACTTGCTCAAGCGCCAATGGAAACACATCACAAATGGGCCACTCACGACCTAAATTGTCTATCGCAATAATACAAGGTGATAACCCCAAAGCCGATGCTTCATCGCAGTAACGCCATTGCTCGATAATAAAAGGATGAGCAAGTACTTCAACCTCACAACTTTCTGCTGGGGTTTTTAACCAGTACTGTTGACCATCAAAGGTTAAGACACTTGCAAACAAGGCTACTAGCGATTGCCGTTTAATTTCACGCCCTTGATGAAACCAACGACCATCCGCTGCAATTTTGATATCAGAAAAACCGCACGACGGCGCCGACCAATTTTCGGTCGGCGCATGAGTCGTAACATACTGTTTGATTAACGCATCAATTTTGTTCATCAAAAACCAAGTTGAAGCTAACAGGCACGCTAGTCGCGATAGTCTTCAGACCCGCAATTTCTCGTAGCGCTTCAATCCCCTTATCTAACCCAAACTGCTTAGAATCGAGAATAAACGCATGTACTGGCGTAACCACCAAGCCATTAGCACTTTTCGTTATCAATAAGTCTAAGCTGATCTTTTGGATCTGACCATGCAGTGTCAATGTTGCTGTTACATCATTGATTTTTTGTGTACCAACTTTAAGTTTAGCAAGTACCTCTGAAACATCAGCATTAACTTTAGCCTTTGGGTGTTGCGCTACGTTGAACAGCATCTTTTGCATGCGTTCATTACGGATCGGGATCATCGTTTCAACGCTTGCCAAGTCAATATTAACCTCAAGTTCGCCTTTAGCAGATAGTGTGCTATCTATCGTTTTAAAATGATGTACTTCTGCAACACTAGTCTGTTTCACAGACACAAAGCTAACATCGCTTTGTTGTTGATTGAATTGCCAAGCAGCAAACGCCTGAGAAGAAATAAGTGCACTACCTAAAAGAAGGTACTTTAGCATGACGACTTCCTTATGAAATGAGAGTGAATTGCATTTGAGCGCTCAGTGTAAAACGCAGTGCAAATTAAATAAACCTTTAATCATAAACTCGTCGTTATGTTGGAATACTTTTATGCTCATGATATTCATTTTACAGCGGGAAAATAGCTTTAGTAGCCAAGCAAAAATTTTGTGATTTAGTTATCCTAGACGAAAAATTTTTAGCGAAGCTAATAACAGTTTCACCTGTAGATTGATTGGGTAGTTACATCAATTGGTATCATCTTTGGGGAGAAAAGAAAAAGACGGCCCGTAAAAATTACGAGCCGCTATAGCAATCTGGGGAGAAGCTATCAATACACTGTATCCTCTTTCGAGAGATACATCATCAACAGGATGTCCTACAGGATGAGGACGGCGCGAACTCTAACAAATAGACGTCCAGAAATAAACACCAAAAAGCAAAACTTAAGCCAATTTGATAAACTTTCAACGTTAATTTGTTTTTTGTTACTAGAGATTAACAGGAGCTACAAAATTAAGACGCTATGCTGCTAGTGTATACTTGCAAACAAAAATGAATAAAGTTGCACTAGTCTAATTGATTAGTGCAACTCGGGTAGATTTTTATTTCAACTAGTGCGCTTGTTCCCAGTTGTCACCACTGTCGGCTTCAACTAATAACGGTACATCAAGTGTTGCCGCTGCGCTCATTAACTCACAGATCTTTTCACTGTATTCAGCAACTTTGTCGCTGTGTACTTCAAACACTAATTCATCGTGCACTTGCATAAGCAACTGGATATCATTGCTATCACAGCCTTGTAGCCATTCATCCACTTTAATCATCGCTTTTTTGATGATATCCGCCGCAGTGCCCTGCATCGGTGCGTTGATGGCAGCACGCTCAGCTGCTTTTCTGCGAGCGCCATTACGCGCATTGATATCCGGTAGATACAAGCGGCGACCGAATAAGGTTTCAACATACCCTTTATCTGCAGCTTCTTCACGCGTGCGCTCCATATACTCTAATACACCTGGGAAGCGTTCAAAGTACATATCCATATAATGTTGCGCTTCATTTCTTGGAATATCTAACTGACGTGACAGACCAAACGCACTCATGCCATAGATCAAACCAAAGTTAACTGCTTTGGCTTTGCGGCGCATATCAGAAGTTACTTCCTCAAGCGGCACGGAAAACACTTCTGATGCCGTTGCACTGTGTACATCTTTACCTTCAGCAAAGGCACTCAACAACCCTTTATCTTGTGACAAATGTGCCATGATCCTAAGCTCGATTTGGCTGTAATCCGCCGCGACAATTTGTTTATTATTGTCAGCAACAAATGCCTGACGAATACGACGTCCGGCTTCATTACGGATCGGAATGTTCTGCAAGTTTGGATCGCTTGAGCTTAGGCGGCCCGTTGCCGTAACAGCTTGATGATAAGAAGTGTGTACACGACCAGTATCCGCATTAACCAATTTTGGTAATTTGTCTGTATAGGTTGATTTCAGCTTAGCCAAGCCACGGTGTTCAATAATAAGTTTTGGCAGTGGATAATCATGCGCCAACTCTTGTAGCACTTCTTCAGCCGTTGAAGGCGCACCTTTTGGCGTTTTCTTAATCACTGGCAACTCAAGTTTGTCGAACAATATCGCTTGTAATTGCTTTGTTGAACTCAGGTTGAACTCCTCACCTGCAATTTCAAAAGCTTGTTGTTCAAGCTCACCTAAGCGTTTTTCAATCTCGATACTTTGTTTCGCTAGCATATCGCCATCGATGTGCACACCTGTGCGTTCAATGCGAGAAAGTACGCTCAGCAGCGGTAATTCAATCTCCGTAAACACCTGCTTAAGGCTATTCTCCTTTTCAATTAACGGCCAGAGGTGTTGATGCAGTCTCAGCGTGATATCAGCATCCTCCGCAGCGTAAGGAGCCGCCTTTTCTAGCTCAATTTGGTTAAAGGTCAGTTGGTTTTTACCTTTGCCTGCGATATCTTCAAAGCTAATGGTTTTATGGCCTAAATATTTGAGCGCCAAAGAGTCCATATCGTGGCGAGTACCTACGCTGTTAAATACGTAAGACTCCAACATGGTATCAAAAGCGATCCCCTGCAGCTCTAAGCCTGCACGAGCAAGCACACTTTGATCATATTTTAAATTTTGACCCACTTTTTTGATCTGAGGATCTGCAAGTAGTGGTGCCATGATCTCGAACACTATGTCTTGAGAAAGCTGCTCGGGCGCTCCCACATAATCGTGATTGATTGGTAAGTAAGCCGCTTCGCCCGGTGCAACCGCAAAGCTCATTCCAACTAGATCCGCCTGCATATAGTTAACACTGGTGGTTTCAGTATCAAAAGCGATGAGCTGGGCCGCTTTTAACTTATTTACCCAGTCATCAAGCTGCGCTTTTGTTAAAATGGTCTCGTATTGGGTGTCGACCTGTGCCGCTGCTGGAGCCGACCCTTCAGCCTCCACATCAACGATGTCAGCTTGTGACTGACCATCCAGCAGTTCAGCTAACCAACGCTTAAATTCACACTGACCATATAGCTCGATTAAGCGATCTTTATCCATCTCAGCTATCTTAAATTGCTCTAAGTCTTGCTCTACTTCACAATCCAGCTTAATGGTGGCTAACTCGTACGACAGCCTTAGCTGCTCTTGATGTTCCTTTAATTTTTTCGCCATGGTTTTCGAGCCACGAAAACCTAAGTCAGCAATTTTGTCTAAGTTTTCGTAAAGCGAATCAATTGAGCCTAACCCCTGAAGCATCGCCAATGCCGTTTTTTCACCAACGCCAGGTACACCCGGAATGTTATCGACCTTATCTCCCATTAACGCGAGATAGTCGATGATCAAGTCAGGACCAATACCAAACTTATCCACGACTCCTTCAGGGTCTAAGATCGTATTCGTCATTGTATTGATCAACGTGACATGTTCATTGACCAATTGTGCCATATCTTTATCACCAGTGCTGATTAGCACATGGCGACTCTGCTCCGACGCTATTTTAGAGAATGTACCGATCACATCATCGGCCTCGACACCACTTATACTTACCAGTGGCAGGCCCATTGCTTTAATAATTTCGTGGATGGGCTCAATTTGCGTTCTCAGATCATCCGGCATAGGTGGGCGGTGTGCTTTATACTCGCTATACATTTCGTTGCGAAAAGTCGGCCCTTTGGCATCGAAGACTACTACCATATGACTGGGTTGATATTGCTTGAGCAAACTCTTAAGCATATTTATCACACCGTAGATCGCACCAGTTGCCTCACCTCTTGAATTTGTTAAATGCGGTGGCGCATGATAAGCACGAAATAGATAGGAAGAACCATCAACCAAGATCAACGGATTTTGAGGGATCTGAGACATAAATATTGGATCCTAAATTAGTCTTTTGTGGAGTAGAATGTAAGGATGCCACAAGGCACATGATAAAACGAGTTTCGCGTTATCTCATCATTTAGATAAATCGTGCTGCACCTGTGGATAACTTTGTAGACAAACACAAAAAATCGCTCCGAAACTTTGATTGAAAAGTCAGAGTAAGAATTAAAACCTTGATTTACTTGCGTTTTTTGTGCCTTTTTTATTGTTATTATCTTTATCACTTTGTGGATAAAGAATTTTTTTAGTCACGCTTAACAAACTGGGTGAGTAAAAAATAGCCTGATTTTCTCAAGCGGAGGAGTATACTAACACAATTGATCAAAGATCATAGAAGATCCTTTATAATTTTTTAATTCGTGCATAATTCTTTTTATGCATATAGCGCGTATGATGTGACATTGAAAGGAGAAGTGAATGAAAAAAGTAGCGGTAATTTTAAGTGGCTGTGGTGTCTTCGACGGTGCCGAGATCCACGAGTCAGTGTTGACTCTACTCAATCTTGAAAAAGCTGGAGCTAGCTATCAATGCTTTGCGCCGAATATTGATCAATTCCATGTGATCAATCACATCAGCGGTGAAGAACAAGATGAACGTCGTAATGTTCTCGTTGAAGCAGCCCGTATTGCTCGCGGAGAAATTGCAGATCTGGAAACATTAAATGCCGATGAATTCGACGCTTTGGTCCTACCGGGCGGGTTTGGCGTTGCAAAAAACCTTTCCGATTTTGCCTTTAAAGGCGCAGATTCTACGATTCTTGAATGCGTAAAACGCGTATGTCGTGAGTTTAATCACCAGCAAAAACCTATTGCCTATTTATGTATTGCGCCGGCACTTATCGCCCATATCCATACACCAGGTACACTCGCAACCATAGGTAATGATGTTGATACTGCAGCGGCAATTAATACGCTTGGTGCAAAACACGTGGATTGTGAAGTAACCGAGATCGTCGTTGATGACAATGAAAAAGTGATTAGTACTCCTGCATATATGCTGGCATCATCAATCCTTGAAGCTGCGACCGGCATCGAAAAAGCAGTAGTTAAGTTAATCGAAATGGCATAAAAGCGATCGATACAAGTTTTTCCTCGTATTATTAAGGAAAATGCGTCAAGGTCGACTGACTCACATCTCGGCCTTGCGCTAATGCAAATTTAGGCAAAAAAGCTTGCCCTAACGCAATAAATTAATGGTTTTAACCATTTATACTCAAGTTTACGTTTTATAAATGAACAGGTGGCGTTATAATCCCGATAATTCCGTCATCCATTATCGTGATTGAACACGTTCAAACGAAGTGAGCAAGGTAAATGAAAAAACTTTCAGCAGCACTTTTATTGCTATCAACAGCCGCAGTTGCGCAACCATACGACAATTCTCTAACTGAAGAAGCGATTAAAAAACGTCTTCAGCCTATCGGCTCAGTATATTTAGCTGGCGCTGAAAGTGCAGCAGAAGCCGAACCATCAGGTCCTCGCTCAGGTGAGCAGGTTTATCAAGCAGCATGTTTTGCTTGTCACGGCACAGGCGCACTGGGCGCACCAAAAACAGCTGACGATTGGGCTCCTCGTCTAGCAAAAGGCTCTGACGTGCTATTAGACCATGCTATTAACGGCTTCAATGCGATGCCTCCTCGTGGTACGTGCATGGACTGTTCTGATGATGAGATTGCAGCAGCAATTGATTTCATGACGAAGCAATAAATATTTTGGTTACAGACTGAAACCGAAATGGTTATTGAAAATGCAGCGTAAAACGCTGCATTTTCACCTCTTTCATAGACATATAAAAGCGCCTTTAACATGGCAAAAATTCTGTCTTGTTCACCTACGAAGAAAGAAAAATTTACACTTGACCACTACAGCTAAAAGTGAAACTATTAAGCTCAATAATTAAACAACAATAAGAACTGGTTTCGTCATTGGAAGAGCCATCACAACAGGTTAGGAGACTATCTCGGCGAACCGCCAGATTAGAGTCTTTACTTAAAAAGTATAAAAGAAAGTCTCAACTTCAATACACATTAATTCAATTATCAGAACAGGCGAGCACTGTTGCTGAGTTAACCCTGTTGTACCCAGCAATTCATAATATTCTCTCTCAATATTTGCCTAGTAAAAGCTTTTATGTGGTATTACAAAATCGTTTTACTCAGGCACTAGAGTTATCTTATTTTGTCGATGAAAAAGACGGAATATCTGTTCCACTTCATGAAGCACATCACTTTAAAGATGGTGTGACGGGCTTTGTATTTAAGTCCGGTGAAACCGTATACCTCACCAAAGACAATATGCTAGCTCGGGCGAAAGCTGGTGACTTTAAAATAATGGGTAGCCAAGCAGAGCACTGGGTGGGAGTACCTATCTATCGCGATGGTGCGATTATTGGCGTTATGGTGTCACAAAGCTATCTTGCAGATCAGGCTTACAGCGATGACCAAATTGAATTACTTGAGGTCATGTCACTGTATTTAGCGACCGCTATTGAGCGGGTTAAAAAGCGTGAGTTGTTAGAGTCTGAAGTGAAAATCCGTACTCGAGCGCTAATGCAAAGCAATGAAGCACTAAATAAAGAAATAGAAAATCGCAAGCGTGCTTTAGAAAGACAGCAAATCTTATTTAAAATCTCAGAGCTAGCAACCCAGTTCTCTGATATTGACGACGTTTACCAGCAAGTTCATGATATTATTCGCTCCATCACCTTTGCTGACAACCTTTATATCGCTTTATACGATACAGAAAAGAATTGGCTTACCTTTCCATATCACATTGATGAAAAAACGAGCTATAAGCCTCGTCCTTTTGCAAAAGGATATAGTGAGCTAGTTATTCGAACAGAACAAAGCCAGCTAATAGACAGTATACGCGCCAAAGCCCTTGCACTCGATGGTACGGTAGAGCGCCCAGCTGGCTATAACCACAAACTCGCAGCAACAAGTTGGCTTGGTGCCCCATTAAAAACGGCCACTGGCGTCATTGGTTTGATCGCATGTCAGGCTTATGATCATAAATACGAGTTTAATTATGATGATGTCGAGCTTATCTCTTTTGTATCGAATCAGATCGCTACCGTATTGCAAACCCATTTGGCAAATCAAGCACTCAAGATTAGTCATCAGCAGTTAGAACACCGTGTGGCAGAGAAAACGAAAGAGCTACAACAAACCAACTTACATCTACAGATGCAGATGGAGGAACGTAAAAAAATTGAACAGCAGCTTTATCATGATGCCCATCACGACTCGCTCACAGGTCTACCCAATCGCAGTTTGTTTTTAACTCAGCTCGAAAAAACGCTGAAAAAGCATCACCGATATCCCGAAGATAATTTTGCCGTTCTTTTTATCGATTTAGATAAGTTTAAAGACATTAATGATGAACTAGGCCACCAAGCTGGTGATCAATTTCTAGTATGGGTCGCTCAGTCATTCTCCGAATGTATTCGTGAACACGACTTACTAGCAAGACTTGCTGGTGATGAGTTTGTGATCCTACTCGATCACCTAACTGATCGTCAGCAGGCGGAAGATGTCGCTAAACGTATCATTAAAGTCATGCAACAACCTTTCTGTTTAAAGGGTGTGTGTATGCAAAGTGGTGCCAGTATTGGCATTACCTATAGTAATAAATTATATCGTAACACCGATGAAATTATCAGAGATGCCGATGCTGCAATGTACTATGCCAAGAATGCAGGTCGTGGCAGATATGAATTTTATCACCCGCTACTTACCGCGAGCTCAAACGGTCATAAACAGCAAGAGCAGCATCACTTAGATAAGCTCCCTACCCACTTCCGCTGCACAGAAATCGTAAACTGGTCAGATAACGCTCAGCCAATTGGATTTTTGGAAGCCTTTGGCGAACATCCGGTATTAGGTAGTACGAGTTTTGATATTCTGAAAAAGTTTGCAGCGGAAAAATCTCAGCTGCTTGAAATTGAGCTGCACCTGCTTAACAAAGCCCAAGAAATAACTCATAGCCGTGATGAAGATATGCTATTTGGTTGCTCTGCAATGTTATTAGAAAGCGCACATTTTGACGCGCTAAAGCAGCAACTTAAACGACAAGAAAAAGCTCTTTGCTTGCTCTTCGAAGAGAGCGAAATTCGCTTTGCGTCTAGCCAGCAGATATTAAACCTCAGAACCTTAGCCGATATGGGGATCCCTATTGGCTTGAATAATTTTGGTAAAGATCGCTGCGATCTCACCCTGATCAGTCAAGTCGATTTTACTTATCTATTATTAAGCTCGACGTTTAGTAAACGCGTCTTACAGCAAACGAGCTATGAAGTTCAATTACAAGGGATCTTAGCCGTTACTAAGGTGAAAAGTGTTAAAGTCATCGCCAGAGGTCCTGCAATTTTAAACTTTAGAAGCTTACTGGAAAAGCACGGCTTGCAGTTGTTCTTTGGTAAACAGCAGATGCTGGACAAAAACAAAGGACGTAAAGCCTTTATCCAAAACCTCGATAACGAATCAGTCCCGTCTTAGCATAGCCCGTAAATTCGCAACGTTAGACTTACCTTTTTCCATTCGCTCTGCCTGTGTCGCCACAGGCTTTTTTCCTTCAATTTGTAAATCATCTTGCGGCAACTCTTGTACAAAACGACTTAACTCAGGGGTGATCTGCTCGCCAAATTGACGACGACTCTTGGTATAGGTCAAAGTTAAGGTTTGCTGAGCGCGAGTTATGCCAACGTAAGCCAAACGCCGCTCTTCTTCGACATTGTCTTCATCAATACTCGTTTGATGAGGTAACAAGCCTTCTTCCATCCCCACCATAAATACGTGTGGATACTCGAGACCTTTAGACGCATGCAGCGTCAATAACTGTACTGCGTCTGAGTCATCTTCCTCTTCATTGCGCTCAAGCATATCTCTTAATGTGAGTTTGCTCACCACTTCTGGCAGTGCCATAGCGGGGTTATCTGCGTCTCCCGTGAGCATATCACTGATCCAACGATATAATTCTGATACGTTTTTCATCCGCATTTCCGCAGCTTTTGCACTTGGTGATGACTCGTAAAGATACGCTTCGTAATTAATTTCTCGGATCATATCTTTTACCGCTTCCAAGGTATCTCCGCGGGTTGCTCGGTCGGAAAGCTCAACCACCCAGCGCGCAAACCCCATCAATGCATTTAAGCCACGACCCGCCAAACGTTCCGCGAGCTCTGACTCAAAACACGCAGCAAATAGACTGATATGGCGTTCGTTGGCAAAGCTACCTAGCTTTTCTAATGTCACAGGACCAATCTCACGCCTTGGGGTATTGACGATACGTAAAAATGCGTTGTCATCATCTTGGTTCACTAGGAATCGTAAATAAGCCATGATGTCTTTTATTTCACTGCGTGCAAAGAACGACATACCGCCACTAATTTTGTATGGAATACGGTTGGTCATGAGTGCCTTTTCAAACACTCGAGCTTGGTGATTACCGCGATAGAGCAATGCATAGTCGCGATAGCTGGTACGTTTCATAAACTTGTGTGAAATGATCTCTGCGACCACACGCTCTGCTTCATGTTCTTCGTCACGAGTCGCTATCACCCGGATCGGGTCCCCATACCCCAGCTCACTAAACAGCTGTTTATCAAATTCATGGGGATTATTAGCAATAAGAATATTTGCGGCCTTTAGGATACGACCTGCACTACGATAGTTCTGCTCTAGCTTGATAAGCCTCAAACCCGGAAAGTCTTTGCTCAGCAGCACCAAGTTTTGCGGTTTAGCGCCACGCCATGAATAGATAGACTGATCATCGTCGCCAACCACAGTAAAACGTGCGCGCTCACCAACTAGCAGCTTCACTAACTGATACTGGCTGGTATTGGTATCTTGATACTCATCCACCAGCAAATAGCGGAAACGTTGCTGCCAGCGCTCTCTCACATCAACCGACTGATTCAAAAGCAAAGTTGGGATCATAATAAGATCGTCAAAGTCTAACGCATTGTAAGCACGCAACTGCGTTTGATAACGCGCATAAAGCTGAGCGAATAGCGCTTTTTGTGGCTCTCGCGCTTCTCGAATAGCGCGCTCTGGCAAAATAAGCTCATTCTTCCAGTTACCAATCTGCATCTTTAGCAAGTTGAGTAAGTCTTTATCACGCTCAAGTTCTTTTTCAGTGAGTTCACTCAACAACTGATTGGTGTCTTGATCATCAAACAAGGAAAAGCCGGGTTTATAACCTAAGGTCTTGACCTCTTTTTTAATGATTTCCAGCCCTAATGTATGGAATGTCGACACCCACAAACCCTTAGCTTCTTGCTTGCCCAAAGTTTGTGCCACCCGTTCACGCATTTCTTTCGCCGCTTTGTTGGTAAAGGTGACCGCTGCGATATTCTTTGCTTTGTATTCACACTGCTGCACTAGGTAGGCAATTTTATTGGTAATAACCCGGGTTTTACCTGAGCCCGCCCCTGCCAATACAAGGCATGGACCACTGATATATTTTACCGCTTCGTCTTGTTTTGGGTTGAGCTTCATGCAACTAATCCGGTTATCTTCTCGCTTGGCACAATGTTGGCAACAACTGTCAGTGCTGAGGGGTTGAGGAATTCTTATAAACAGGCCCTAGTTTATCGTATCCATGTAAAACTATGAAGCGAACCTTTTCCGTCTGCGACGCATAAGGTAAGATGAACTGTGTATACTGACTCGCAAGCTAAGGTAAGAAGATGATTAATCCAGCCAAAATTGAAGAAATTGCTAAGCAAATTTCCAGTAACATGCCTCAAGGCGTAAAGAATCTTGCTGAAACATTTGAAGCAAGAACGAAACAGGCGATCCAGAGCAAATTATCAGAAATGGATTTTGTTAGCAGAGAAGAGTTTGATATTCAAAGCAAAGTGCTGATCCGCACGCGTGAAAAGCTGGTTGAACTTGAAGAAAAAGTGGCGCAGTTAGAAGCACAACTTGCCAGCCAAGCATCCGACTCGCAGGAATAAGCAACCAAAGCTTCGGATAGTAAAGCGTGCGCTTTTGGCGCACGCAAACTCCAAGCTCTGTTGACCCTAGCAATAGCGCTGATTCACGCCAAGCAGAGACTTTTCATAGCAAAGAGACAATTGCTCCATATCTTCTACAGCGTTCACCACCTCATTCAAGAGACCATCAGCTAGACCATAGACCCATCCGTGTACCGTCAAAGTTTGACCTCGCTGCCAAGCATCTTGAACGATATTGCTCTGACATACGTTACGTACCTGTTCTATCACATTTAGCTCGCAAAGCGCCGCACACTGCTTTTCTTTGTTCACTTGTTCGATAATCGCTTGGTGTTTCTCTTTCACATCCGCAACATGACGCAGCCAATTATCGATAAGACCAAACTTAGCATTATCGAGCACCGCTTGCACGCCACCGCAACCGTAGTGACCGACAACCATAATGTGATCTACTTTAAGCACCTCTACCGCATACTGCATGACCGACAAGCAGTTGTGATCAGTATGCACAACGACATTGGCAACATTGCGGTGAACAAACAACTCTCCAGGCATTAAGTCAACAATCTCGTTGGCAGGCACACGAGAGTCAGAGCAGCCAATCCACAGGTAATCTGGGTTCTGTTGTTGCGATAACTTTTTGAAAAACTCAGGATCACTGGCATTGGTGCGATCTGCCCACTGTTTATTATTATCGAGTAAGTGACTCAGCGGACTTGGGCTCGTATTACACATTAATGGTTCTCCGACTGACGTTCAGCCTGTATCAAAATATTCCTTGGGGTGAGTGACTTTTCACAAAAAGTACTAAGGGTGACATCATACCCAGCTGCTTGCAGATATAAAACCCTATCCAGGACCAACCAGATCTCAATCGCACGGCGAAACACGTGTCGTACTAACTCAATTCTATCTGTTACTTGTTTTCGTTCACGTCCAATACGTTCATATCGGTCAAAATCGATTCCATCAGGCAAGATTAGTTGTTTCTGCTCAGCAGCCCAATAACAGAAATCACTAAATGCCCCCGAAAAAATAGCCTTATTGACCGAAGGCACACTCACATAATGTTTATCTGCGGTAAGCTCTCTGCGCAGCGCATCAAATCCTAAGCGCCAACTCACTTCTTTTTTACGTACTTGTGCCACTCTTCCAGGCGCTGTAACTGTCTCTTGCAGCGCCAATTTCATATCGTGATGAGATAAATTGAGTTGACTCTGCTGCGCTTCAACGCTCATAGCTTGATAATTAGGTGGTGTAAATAAGTGATAGCAACATGGTGAAAGCGATAACTTTTTCATGCCATTCGCCACAGCTTGGGACATAAATACACGATGCAATTCGCCACATGCATGCAGTGCAATACCATGACGATTTTCAACAAAATGGTGATGAGTGTCATCTTTCAACACATCAGCACAATGAAAATGAAGGTTTAGATTTTGCCGCTTTGCGCTTTCTTCTCCTTGTCGGCATAGATCCGCTTGAAGCTCAATACTGTTTACTTCTGGCGCACCATGATAAGAAAGTAGCCGACCCAAATGACCTTTACCTGCGCACCACTCTAATACCGATGCTTTGGTTTCGTTTACTGCAGCAACAAAATCTTGCAACTGCTCCAATTTGCGTCCTTTTATACCATTACTTAACCAAAATGGTAACTCGTCTCTGTGACCCATTTTTTGCGGTAAAATGCTTAGAGCATTCAGTTGTTCGAGTTCTGGAATGTGTTGGCTAAAAAAAGTAAAAAGGGCATCAGTGTCATTGTCCAATACGGATACTGCGTCATCGCTTAACTGCAGAAGTTCGGACTGCAGTTGTGGCCAAGGAATAGAGAGGTGCTCAAAGGCAACGATCTGCCAATATTTCCGAGTATCGAATAATAATTTATCTAAAAGTTGAAAGCGTTTGCTCGATTCCACAATAGCCACAGTTGTCAGAGAAACAATACCCTTATTCTAGCGTAATTGTTGGTGATATTTACGAGAAAAAATTAAGTGGATATACATGGGGATACAGACCAACGTCAGAATGGCAGCAATAATCAGCGCCCAAGATAAATTGGATTGTTCATTCTTCACTTCAGAATAAATAAAACGCGCCTTATGTTCATGAAATTGACTGATATCTAAGTGATATAGCTGCGCTATCCATTGCCATTTTGCCGTCGACATTTTTCCAATTGGAATATTAGCCACCTTTATGAACTCCCTCAGCTTCTCGGCTTCAAACGCCAACTGTGCCATCGATTTTTGGGTAGCATAACGCGCCTTAGTCACTGCGAGTGACTCTTCTAAATGCAACATTGCGTATCGCCACCCTTTCAAACTTGCTCGGCGAAATCGTTTAACCAAGTCAGGACGATTTTCTAGTATGGCTTCGGTTGTGAACAAAATGTCCGCATAAACATTTAGAGCAAATTGCTTTGGGCAAATTTCACGAGTTGCTATACCACTTTGCTGCACTGCATAAGGCTCATTAGTGCTATAGACCTGCATCGCATCAAATTTACCCGCTATAAAGTCCTTAAGAGGTTCATCACCTGAATATAAGCGCATATTTTGTGTATTGACGCCAGCGCGTTGCAACATCATGAGCAACTCGCCGTTTTCTGTGTGACCTAAATGACTGAGGCGTTTCCCCTGAAAATCACGAGGAACATAAATATCACTGTCCGCCTTCACCATCCAGCAATAAGGAGAAGACTGCAATATGGCTGCAAGCGCTACAAAGGGTTTGCCACTAAGTCTTTGTTTAAGTAGGCCCGAGTGAAACACACCAAACTGTGCTTGGCCATATAACACACGAAAATCAACATTAGGGTTATTGGGATCGGCAGGAAGAATATGAACATCTAACCCTTCCTTATGGTAAAACCCTTTTTCTTTTGCCATATAGTAGCCCGCAAACTGAAATTGATGCGTCCACTTTAACTGTAAGGTGACTTTTTCAAGGGCAGCAGCCTGTATGCTAAATAAGAGAAGCGATAACGCAGCATAGTAGTGAAACATCATATCCTTGCGTTTTTAGCTGATAATATCTAACTATAGTTTAAGGCACTCAGGCTGCCATTAGATTTTCATCCAGCCTTTTGCTTTTGCAGTTGCTCACCATGCAAAAAACGCGTAAAACACGGGTTATCTGTTTCTTCTTGAAACTGATACGCTAACTTTGCAAGATGTTCATCAAAGCGCTCATAATCACTAAGCTCTACTTCAAAAGCGGCCAACACATTACCTTGTGCCGCGCCGTGATTGCGATAATGAAATAAAGTAATATTCCAATTACAGCCTAACATGTCTAAAAAGCGCGCTAATGCGCCTGGGTATTCAGGAAATTCAAACCGTAACAAACGTTCATTCATGACGCTCGGCGGTTTGCCGCCTACCATATACCTCACATGTAACTTTGCCAACTCGTTATCTGATAAGTCATCAAACAGGTAGCCATTTTGATGCAACGAGGCAGTCAACTCAGTTAGCTCTTGCTGACCATTTCTAAGCCCAACACCAACAAAAATTTGCGCTTCGCCACAGCCGGCATAGCGGTAGTTAAACTCAGTGATTGCTCTACCACCAAGAGAGTGACAAAAACGCTTAAAGCTGCCTTTCTCTTCAGGGATAGTCACCCCGAGCAATGCTTCATGTTTAGCACCTAGCGCCGTTCTTTCGGCGATATACCTCAACCGATCGAAGTTTAAATTAGCGCCTGACAAGATAGCCGCAACACTCAGCCCCTTTTCACCCGTTTGCGTGAGCCATTTCTTCAAACCCGCGGTTGATAATGCACCGGAAGGCTCTGCAGTTGCTCTCGTCTCAACAAAAATATCTTGAACCGCCGCACAAATTTCATCGGCATTAACCGTAACGACTTCGTCGCAAAACTTTTGTGCTAACCGAAAAGTTTCTGTACCAATAAGCTTTACCGCCACGCCGTCCGCAAAACCACCGACTCGCTCAAGTTCCACGGGCTTTCCAGCTTCAAGCGCGGCTTTAAGGCATGCGCTGTCCTCAGCTTCTACTCCAATAATACGGATATCAGGACGAAGTGACTTCAAATACACTGCCATTCCCGCAAGCAAACCACCACCTCCTACGGGAATAAATACGACGTCTAGTTCATCAAGTTGCTGAATTAACTCTCGCGCCACCGTACCTTGGCCGATGATCACATCTTTATCATCAAATGGCGGGACAAAAACACCATTTTGCGCTTCACAAAGATCTAGCGCGTACTGCTTTGCCGCATCAAAGTGATGGCCGTGTAAGATCACTTCACCACCGAGCTTACGAACCGCGTTGACCTTGATCTCTGGCGTAGTCACAGGCATTACAATGGTAGCGTGCTGACCTAGATGCGTTGCACTTAGTGCAACCCCTTGAGCATGATTACCCGCAGAAGCGGTATACACCCGCGATCCTTTCGGCAACTGACGTAGCTTGTTATACGCACCACGCAATTTGAAAGAATAGACCGGCTGTTGGTCCTCTCTTTTCAGCCAAATTTGGTTACCAAGCAGGGCTGACATTTGCTCTAATTGATTCACTTGCGTTATCTCAACGAGCGGTGCCACATTCGCCTGAATAATGGCTCTAAAGTAATCAAGCTCTTGGGAAACCATCGCTAGCCTAACTCCTCTAGTTTTTGTAAGTCACGTACCGCGCCTTTGTCTGCACTCGTTGCTAGCAGTGCATAGGCTTTTAGCGCGGGACTCACATAACGTTCTCTGTTAACTGGTTTGTACGCGTCTTTACCTCGGGCTAGTTGCTTTTCATGGCGCAGCGCCAACTCGGTGTCGTCCAGTTTAACGTCAATACTGCGGTTATAGATGTCGATAGCGACAACATCGCCGTTTTCAACCAGCGCCAGATTGCCACCACTGGCAGCCTCTGGAGACGCATGGCCAATAGAAAGTCCAGAAGTACCGCCGGAAAAACGACCATCGGTAAGTAAAGCGCAGTCTTTATCTAGCCCCATCGATTTAAGATAGCTAGTTGGGTACAGCATTTCTTGCATACCTGGACCACCTTTAGGCCCTTCGTAGCGAATGATCACTACATCACCTTTCTTAACTTGACCACTCAGTATTCCCTCGACGGCATCGTCTTGAGATTCAAATACTACAGCAGGCCCTGTAAAGCGCAGCATTTCATCGGCCACCCCGGCACTTTTCACGATACAACCATCAGGCGCTAAGTTACCTTTCAATACTGCAAGGCCGCCATCTTGCCTAAAGGCATGCTCAATGGAGCGAATACAGCCGCCTTCACGGTCTAAATCGAGCTCATCCCAGCGATACTCTTGGCTCATAGCTTGGGTGGTGCGGATCCCTGCAGGCCCCGCACGATAGAAAGTTTGTGCCCGTTCGTTATCACGGTCTGCGGCATTCCAGCGCGCGATAACTTCACCTAGATTTCCGCCAGCCACATGCCCTACCGACAAGTCTAATTTATCGCCTCTGGCCAGCTCGTTAAGGATGGCCATAATGCCGCCAGCACGGTGAACATCTTCAATATGATACTGTTGTGTTGCCGGAGCAACTTTACATAAAAAGGGTGTACTACGAGATAAGCGATCTATGTCATTCATATCAAAATCGACAAAGCCCTCTTGGGCTGCCGCCAATAAATGCAGCACGGTATTGGATGAACCGCCCATCGCGATATCTAATGTCATGGCGTTCATAAATGCGGCTTGGTTAGCAATGTTGCGTGGCAGCACTTGCTCATTGTCTTTACCATAGTACTCATCACATAAAGCCATGATGCGCTTTGCTGCGCCTAAATACAGCTGTTGGCGGTCTTTGTGTGTCGCTAGTGTTGTACCGTTACCAGGCAAGGCTAAGCCCAGCGCTTCTAAAAGACAGTTCATGGAATTGGCAGTAAACATGCCTGAACACGAACCACAAGTAGGACAAGCAGAGCGCTCTACTTGCTCAGAGTCTTCATCACTCACCGTCGGATCTGCACCTTTCACCATAGCGTCGACAAGATCCAACTTTAAATCGATATCCGCTAAACGGGTTTTTCCCGCTTCCATCGGGCCGCCGGAAACAAAGATCACCGGAATATTCAACCGCAGTGCCGCAAGTAGCATACCTGGGGTGATCTTGTCGCAGTTAGAAATACAGACCATAGCATCGGCACAATGAGCGTTAACCATGTACTCTACCGAATCAGCAATTAAGTCTCGAGACGGAAGCGAGTAAAGCATACCGCCGTGACCCATGGCGATACCATCATCAATAGCAATAGTATTAAATTCGCGAGGTACGCCGCCTGCTTCTGTTATCGCATCAGCCATCAATGCGCTAAGTTGATTGAGGTGAACATGACCCGGAACAAATTGGGTATATGAATTCACGACCGCAACGATCGGTTTATGGAAGTCACTGTCCGTCATTCCCGTTGCTCGCCACAATGCACGAGCGCCCGCGCGTTGCCTGCCCTCAGTAGTTGTCTTGCTCCGTAATTTAGCCATGTTTCACCTTTTTCTCGGTCATGCCGAGTTCCTCATTCCCACAATTTACAATACTTTTTTGTTCGGGGCGCTTGGCCCCGAGACCAATAAAATTATTCGTTTACGTACTCTAACCAGCCATTTTCATCATCAGCTTGACCTTTAACCAAAGCGAAATATGCCTGCTGTAACTCTTCCGTAATTGGACCTCTACCACCATTACCCACCGTAATTTTATCTACGCTGCGAACAGGTACTACTTCCGCTGCGGTACCAACCATAAAGAACTCATCAGCAAGATAAAGCGCTTCGCGAGCGATCGGCTCTTCACGTACTTCATAACCGCGTTTTTTCGCCAAATGGATGATAGTGTCGCGCGTAAGACCAGGTAGAATACAAGCTGTGGTTGGCGGGGTGTAAAGCACGCCTTTTTTCACAACGAATAAGTTCTCGCCAGCGCCCTCGCTCAGGTAGCCATTAACATCAAGCGCGATCCCTTCGACATAACCATTACGCTTCGCCTCACCTGAAATAAGCTGTGAAGATAAATAGTTACCACCCGCTTTAGCCGCTGTAGGCATGGTGTTTGGTGCAAGGCGGCTCCAAGAAGAAACACACACATCAACACCTTGCGCTAAGCCTTCTTCACCAAGGTACGCCCCCCATTCCATCGCAGCGACAGTCATGTCTGCACGGTGTGATTTCGGATTTAAACCAAGGCCTACATGACCCAAAAATGCAAATGGACGAAGGTAAGCATTGGTAAAGTCATTTGCACGGATCGTCTCTTTACACGCTGCAATTACTTCCTCTTGGGTAAAAGGAATTTCCATACGGTAGATCTTCGCAGAATCAAAGAGGCGCTGAATATGATCGGTTAAGCGGAAAACAGCTGGACCATTTGGCGTATCGTAAGCACGGATCCCTTCAAAAACTGAGCTGCCATAATGTAAAGCATGACTAAGCACATGAGTGGTCGCTTGAAAATAAGGAACCATTTCACCGTTATGCCAAATTACTTCTGATGTTTGTGTCATTGTTAACTACCTTAATTCTTCTAAATTGCCTGTTTCTGTAGTGTATGCAAGTCAACCGCTTGCACTTCTACTAGCTTACTCAGTTGTGAGGTTAATAAATAGATAGGTTTGTCACTATCTACCGTCATTTTGACGTGGAATAAGTCATCTTGACCTTGTAATTCCAAATTCGTTAAGCGAAATCCGCGATGTCTGGCTACGCGTAAAAAGCGCTCCACTGCGATGCTCTGTTGTTTTACTGCAACGGTTAAATGGTGTTTCATGAAAGGCTCTCCGTCATCATTTCATCATTGGCAGCACCAGGTGGAACAAGCGGCCATACGTTTTCTTTATCGTCGATACAAGCATGTAAAATATAGGGCCCTTGCGCATTCACTATGGCGTCAACGGCATCATCTACTTGGTTTGCATGAGTAATTGTCTGTCCAGGAATACCGAACACGGCAGCCAATGAGACAAAATCAGGATTGTCTGATAGGTCGGTTTCACTGTAACGACCGTCAAAAAAGAGTTGCTGCCACTGCCTCACCATGCCCAGCCTTTGGTTGTCTAATATCAATATCTTAACGGGCAGGTTATTACGGCGGATGGTTGCTAACTCTTGAATATTCATCATGATGGAGCCATCGCCAGATACCGTGATCACAGTGTTATCTGGACGTGCTATCTGTGCACCAATTGCAGCTGGTAAGCCAAATCCCATTGTGCCTGCACCGCCACTACTTAAGTGATTGCTTGGATGACTGAATTTCATGTGCTGCGCTACCCACATTTGATGTTGGCCTACATCGCAGCAAACTACCGCTGTATTGGGTAGCTTTTGGCTCAGTTGATTTAACAAATACGGTGCAAATACTTTTTCGCCAGGGTAGTCATAACGCCACGCATGTTGACGTTGCAGTGCTTCGATGGTCTCTAGCCATTCGCTATTCGTAACCACACACTCAAGTTGCGGCAATGACTGTTTTAAGTCTGCAATAAGCGAAGCGGCTGCGGGTTTTCGTTTACCCACTTCTGCAGGGTCGATATCTAAATGGATCACCTTTGCCCCTGCAGCAAACTTTGCCAAATTCCCCGTTACACGGTCATCAAATCGCGCCCCGATACATACCAACAAGTCACATTGCTGAACCGCCAGGTTCGCCGCTTGAGTACCGTGCATACCTAGCATTCCTAAGTCATAATCATAATCTGGCGTTACGCTGCCCAAAGCTTTTAGCGTCGATACGGCCGGCATATGGGTTTTTTCTAAAAATTGCATCAGCTGTGACTGTGCATCAGCGCTTTGCACGCCACCGCCAATGTAAGCAACAGGTCGTTTAGCGTCACATAATAGTTGATTGGCTTTTGCTACTTCAGTTTGCGAAACCTTCGGCTGTTCGTCTTGTGGCGCAGCAAAAGGATGAAAAGGTACTTTAGCTAACTGGATATCTTTAGGAATATCGACCAACACCGGACCGGGTCGCCCAGACTGCGCTAAGTACATGGCTTCTTGTAATACTTCAGCCAAGTCTTCCGCTCGCTCAACCATGTAGCTGTGCTTTGTACACGACAAAGACATGCCCAGTACATCCACCTCTTGAAAGGCATCCGAACCGATAGCAGCGGTCGGCACTTGCCCAGTGATAGCCAGTAGCGGAACTGAATCCATCATGGCATCAGCAAGTGCGGTGATAAGATTTGTAGCGCCAGGTCCAGATGTGGCAAAACAAACCCCAAGCTTACCTGTACTGCGAGCATACCCAACAGCAGCAAAACCAGCACCTTGCTCATGGCGAGTCAAGTAGTGCTTAACTGGCGCGCCATACAAAGCGTCATAAATGGGCATGATGGCACCACCAGGATAACCAAATACGTGTTTAACGCCTTGCTCTTCTAGCACCTTGATAACAAGTTGTGCGCCGGTTGTTGAATTGCTCATGATCTGCTCTCAGTTGCCTTTTTTATGCCCTAAAACGAAAACGCCCCCCGAACCTTTTGGTGCGGGGGGCGCTTATGCTGATACTTTTCTTACAGCACTAACTAGCCCCCGCGGTAATAATAATCACCACGTTGATAATCACGACTAGTAGAGTTGCTGTTAGTAACATTGCTTTAATTCCGTAAATTTAAACTTGGCAATCATCCAGTGTAAGTACTGCGCTGCCTCTTTTTCTATTAATACCGCGCCTTGCACACTTAAGTCAACACAAAAAACTATGCTATTTAAAATTAAAAACCTGAGTTTAACGCATAAAAAAACCAAATAACCACAATTTATAGAATCAAAACAACCACACATTTTAAAATGCGAATTTTCTATTGGTTCAGCTTCGATATAACGAAAAATTTACTTTCTCGATTTGCCTATATGAAATTTTTTCTACCGCCTACACGTACTTCATTTTTTAGTGACATTCACATTTCGATATCGCAGACTGACCCTTTACAACCAATTTGGATCATTACTATGGGTAAAGTATTTTCACCATTGTTATTTGTTTATCTTTGCTTAAGCTTTTTCAGTAATCTCGCCAACGCAGAAGTTGGCCTATGGAAAATAGAAAAAAACAACAAAACGTCGTACTTATTTGGTACCGTGCACGTCGGTGACAAACATATGCAAGGTTTACCGACCAAGGTAAAAAGCGCCATTGCGAGCAGTGATAGGGTCATGGTTGAAGTGAACTTAGAGGCACTTTCTCCATTTGCAATCCAACAGCGCTCAATGCCATTTATGTTGTTAAAAAGCAACCAAACACTAAAAGACCAACTCTCTGCAGAAGTCTATCAGAAACTACAAGATTACTTTTCCAAAAAGCAAATAGATATCGCCTTATTTGAACGCTACAAGCCATGGGCTGTTATGATAACTATGCTACAACTGGAATATCAAAAACTTGGATTTACCGATACCAATGGCATCGATAAACAAGTAATAGCCTATGCAAACGAAAAGAAGATCCCAATTGGTGAATTTGAAACCTTAGAATATCAGCTTGAAATGTTCAGTCAGCTGAGTATTCATAGTGACGCTATGCTCAAGGAAACATTTGCACAGATGTCAGATTTGAATACCTACTTCTTGGATTTAGTTTCCGCATGGCGAAGCGGCGATTTAGAAAAGTTATCCCATTACTATCAGGTAAGCTTTGCGGATGATAAGTACGGCAAATTAGCTGAACAATTGATGATCATTG
The DNA here is from genome assembly GCF_022398435.1 of Pseudoalteromonas sp. Isolate6. Taxonomy (NCBI): domain Bacteria; kingdom Pseudomonadati; phylum Pseudomonadota; class Gammaproteobacteria; order Alteromonadales; family Pseudoalteromonadaceae; genus Pseudoalteromonas; species Pseudoalteromonas sp. Isolate6. The sequence goes on from NZ_JAKEVK010000008.1 coordinate 24,177, forward strand.
AGCGCAACAATAACTGGATCGAAATGCTAAAAAAACAACTCCCTAATGAATCAACATTTATTGCCGTTGGTGCATTACATCTCGTTGAAAAATATGGCCTTGTTGAGCAGCTTAAAAATAATGGCTACTCAGTCACCCGGCTATAACGCTCAGCACTAACTTACCAAAAGGTAAGTAGTTTACTTTATGGGCGTGGAAAACAGGTACTTCCATCAACACGCCCTAAAAAATAAAAATCTTTTTAAACCTTTTCATTGTTATTTGCGACTTACCTTTCAAACACTCTCGTTGAAGGTAAAAAATAATGAAAAAATTAGCGTTAGTTGTAGCATTAGCTGCTGTGGCAATCACTGCACAAGCACAAGAGTCAAAAACCATTACAGCCTCATTTCCAAGTAATGACCTAGCCGAGTTGGAAGTGGATATTGCCGTGGGCAAAATCGACCTACAAACCTACAATGGCAACACCATAGAGGTCGACATTTTGGTTGAACCGAAAGAATCAGACAGTTGGTTTGGTAAACCAGATGTGAGTGAGGCCACCCTGACCAGCGACACTTCTGGGGACAAATTATCACTCGAGATCAAGTCTGATGATTACGAACTATCTTGGCAAGTTAAGGTACCGGTCAGTCTAGCCTTAGATGTAGAGGTTGGTGTTGGCAAAATTGATATTCAAGATCTTAATAATTCTGCTGATTTAGAGGTAGGCGTAGGGAAAATAAAGATTGAGACTACCGCCAGCGACTTCAAAAAGGTGTCGTTAGATTCAGGTGTTGGTAAAACGAAAATGTCAGGTTTTGGCAACGTAGAAACCTCCGAAAAAAGTATAGTTGGTTCAACAACAGACTATCGTGGTCAGGGTCCGTATTCTATCGATGCAGAAGTCGGTGTAGGAAATATCCGGTTAAGACGAGACTAAGTCTCCACACTCGTCCAATAACAACGTCACTTTGTTATGCAGCACATCAGGCTGCAACGGCTTATACAAATGAGCCGTTGCCCCGAGTGCATAAATTTTATCCAAATCCTCTACATTAGTATTTGCTGTAACAACCAGAATAGGAACGATTGGATCTAGCGCTCTTATGCGCTGAGTGGCTTCAAAGCCACTCATTACTGGCATATTTAAATCCATTAGCACAATATCGAACTTACCCACTTCATATACTTCAAGGGCATGCCCACCGTGTTCAACATGCGTTACTCGTTTAGCTACGGGCTGAAGCATTTTTTCAATCACGCGAGCATTTAGTAAATTATCTTCCACCAATAAAATGTGAGCTGACACCTGCTCCGCCTTACGAGCAGGTGCTTGTTGACTGTCAATTTCAATGGGGACTCTCAGAGTTGCTCTCGTGCCAGCAGGCTCTTTCGCAATAAAATCTAATCGGCCGCCAAGCGCTGATGAAAGTAATTGGCAACGCTTAAGCCCTAATTGCGTGCCTTGAAAGTGCTCGCTATGCATAGATTCTCGTAACAGCTGATAGTCAAACCCAGGTCCAGTATCTTCAACTACAAACTCTAAAAATGACACATTTTCATCCACAATGAGATCTGCAAACACCTGAATACTGCCATATTCGGTAAACTTAGTTGCATTATTGACCAATTCACTGATTAACCAACTAACACGCTTACCGTCACAGTAACAAGTCACATCTAACTCGTTACTTAACGCCAGATTAAAAGCGAGAGATTTCTTGTGTGCGGTTAATTGAAAGGCAATACAGGCTGACTTTATTAGTGCGCGCAACGCGACCCGATGGCGCTCAATTACAACCTCTTGCTCGGAAAGGTTATTAAAGTCTTGAACGGAATAAAGTAATACGTCCAATTGATTTGCTGCATTTTTCACATGTTGTAATTGCTGAGAATCTTTATTATTTAGGTATTCATCCAGATACCCCTGAATGGCCTGCAAAGGCGTTCTTAGCTCGTGACTAACACGCGCTAAAAATCGTGATTTTGAGTGTAATGCATCGTCGGCAAGTTTTCTTGCCGCCTCTAATTTGTCAAGTGCTTCAGCTATTTCTCGCGCCATTGGGCGAAATATAAACTTGGCTTCGATAAACAATAGCAACAGTCCAAGCAGCCAAATTAACAGCTCTATTTTCCTCACCATCTCTGTTTTACTTCGCGCGTGCTGCTCGAACAGTGTAACGGCATTATCAAGATTTGGAAGTAAGTGCTGAGATGCGATAAAAATTTGCGCCACTAATTGAGGAGCTGGTTGCTGTAATTGTGACCTTGCCAAGGTAATAAAAGCTTTACTCTGAACATCTAACTGCACAGGTCCTTGATAGTAAAATACTTCGAGGGCTTCATTTAAATAAACCGCCTCACCACGCTCTATTTTGGTTAAAAAGTCATGATTACTCTCAAATTTGTCAATCGCTTGGCGCAGTGCTTCACTATCTCTTTTATCCTCTTGTGCACTGAAAAGTGCGATACGCTGAGACAACATCCGCTGCATACCTGCAATATTAATTACCCGTGCGTCTTGGCTCTGTTGATACAGTAGATACTGCATTACCCCCATCGCCATCGATAACAAGATAGCCATAGCTAATAATGCCCCGATATAACGATTTTTAACTTTATTTATTAACGACATATTTTTGTTTTTCATCTCATAGCGTTGTCTCAGCCGCAATCTTAAGTGTAGTTAACAATCGCATTATTTACAGCCCAATACTTGACACCTAGACGGCCAAAATGTTTCAATGCGCGCTCACCCTATTTAGATAGTTTGATGCTACGGCGTCAAGCTGAGGGCTGGAAGAGGTGCGTTATTCAGGTAACTAAGTGAAGGAGAGCAAACTCCGTTGCAGCTTAGTGAGGGGAATACACGCCGAGAAATTGAGTACTTTTTGCTAATACTCGTTTCGGGCGACTGGGCTGAATCCCAGCGACTGTCACCAACATACTTGGTGGAGAGCTTCTGGTCTTAGAAAAATAAGGCCATTGGCTGCCTTATCCTTTTTAAGTCCATTGCTCTTCGAATTTTAACGGTTCGAAGTTTGGACACCCTCCTAACTCCGAACATGATTTAAGTTCGGTAGAGATGAAATCACAATTCAACTTATCTGACTATCCATTGTGGACGGCCTTAGTAACACCTTTTGATGCTGAAAATCAGGTTGATTTTCACGTGTTAACGGCGCTTGTACGCGATCAAGAGCGGGCTCGTAACGGCATTCTTTTACTTGGCAGTACCGGCGAAGGCTTGGCGCTCACCCAGCAAGAGCAGCGACAAATCGTTGAGTTTGTTTGCCAGCTCGCGCCAAGCGTACCACTCATGATTGCCGTTGGCGGCAGTAATCTTGAGCAGCAGGCACAGTGGGTGCGCTTCTGCAATACGCAGCCCATTCATGCACTTTTGCTTGGCTCACCAATCTACGCAAAGCCCGGCAAAGTCGGTCTGGCACATTGGTTTAGCACACTACTTGATGAAAGTCACAATCCTTGCATGCTCTACAACGTACCTGGTCGCAGTGCCGTTGCTATCGCTCCTGAACTACTCGGCGAGCTAGCTTGCCACCCTAATCTGTGGGCACTAAAAGAAGCCAGTGGTGATATTGCCACCTTTGAAGCATTTCGTCAGGCAGCGCCTGATGTCGCAATCTATAGCGGCGAAGATGGCTTAATGCCCTACTTTGCACAAGCTGGTGCGACGGGTCTAGTGTCTGTCGCAGCAAACGCATGGCCGCAGCAAACCGCGGAATTTGTAAGGCGCTCGTTAAGCGGCACTTCTCCTAATTTATTTACCATCTGGTCAGAAGCTGCAAATAGCTTATTTGCAGTGGCAAATCCTATTCCGGTCAAAGTGTTAATGCATTTACAGGGCAAGCTCACAAGTCCTAACTTGCGCCCGCCACTGACACATTTAGAACTCACCCATACCGATGCGATCACTCGCGCGAACGAAACGATTTTATCTTGGAACTAAGGCAGTAAATATGAGCTGGTTAACTCTACTAAACGATTTAGAAAATGGCACAGTACGTGCTGCAACACAGGATGAGCAAGGCCATTGGCATGCTAACGTAGAAGTCAAACAAGGGATCCTTGAGGCATTTAGAAATGGCGTAAATACGGAATTCCCAGGTGGATTTGTTGATAAGGATAACTTAGCACCACGCGGATTTGCTGCCCAAGATGGCGTTCGTATGGTTCCTGGCGGAAGCAGTGTAAGACGTGGCGCTTACGTCGCAGCGGGCACAATCATTATGCCACCGGCTTATGTCAACATTGGTGCCTATATTGATTCAGGTACTATGGTAGATAGTCATGCGTTGGTTGGTTCTTGCGCGCAAATTGGTAAAAATGTCCACCTTAGCGCAGCGGTGCAAGTGGGTGGTGTATTAGAACCAGTTGGAGCAAGCCCTGTTGTTGTTGAAGACGATGCCTTTATTGGTGCCGGCTGTGTATTGGTTGAAGGAGTTGTTGTTAAACGCGGTGCCGTATTAGCACCGGGTGTGCGCCTTTCAGCAAGTATTCCTGTCTATGACTGCGTGAACGAGCGCTTGCTTGACAAAGGTGAAGCCATCCCTGAAAACGCGATAGTGATCCCAGGCTCCCGTCCAGCCTCAAGTGAGTGGGCACGAAAGCAAGGACTAAGTATGTCATGCGCACTTATCGTAAAATACCGTGATGAACAAAGCGATGCATCACTGGCGCTGGAAGAGGTTCTACGCTAATGACTTGGTTGAGCACGTCACAGCGAACCGCAGCTGAGGCATTGATCCAGCAACAGGACACGCCTCTCTTTTGCTACGATTTAGATAAGCTAAGTGCGCATGTTAAGCCCTTAGTTGATCAGCAAATCGTTAGGCTTTGGTATGCCGTAAAAGCGAATCCGCTATCACATATCATTCAAACCCTAGATGACGCTGGGTTTAACTTTGATGTGGCATCTAGCGGCGAGCTTGAACAGGTGTTATCTCAAGGGATCGCACCTGAGCGCGTGCTCAACACCGGTCCTGCCAAATCACTAAAGCAGATCCGTCATTTTGCAACACAAGGCGTACGTATTTTCGTGGCTGAAAGTCACAATCAAGTACGCTGGTTAAATCAAGTAGCCGAAGAGTTTGAGCTTCAATTTGAAGTTTTACTGCGGGTGCAGTTACGCTTTGATAAAGCAGAGCACAATCCACTTGGTGGCAATACGCTAACTCCTTTTGGTCTCGGTGCTGAGCAGTGGCAAGCCCTAACTTTAAGTGACTACACCCACCTAGATTTTGTCGGGCTGCATATTTTCCAGTGGGGCAATATGCTCTGTAGCGATACACTCGCTGAACTTTGGCAGGCTATGGTTACGCCTTTAGTTCAGCTCGCTGCTGATTTAGATATTACTCTAAAGGTACTCGACTTAGGTGGTGGTCTTGGCATCCCCTATGATAGGCAAAGTCCTTCTCTCGATTGGCAGAAATTATTAGACACGCTCGCATCGATAAAATCCGCCACGCAAGTGGAAGAATTATGGATGGAATTAGGCCGCTATGCGGTTGGCGAATGTGGTTTTTATCTCAACCCTGTGGTGGAACAAAAGCAAAACTACGGTGAACAACAACTGATTGTCGCAGGCGGTGTCAACCATCTGTTGCGTCCAGCCGTTACCGGACAAGCGTTCCCAGCTGAATTGTTACGCCAGTCTCAAGCTGAGGTCACAGACTTTCATATTCATGGCCCACTTTGTACGGCGCTGGATAAATTAGGCACCCTACACTTACCAAGCGACAGTAGCGAGGGCGATTGGCTTGTTTTCAGTCAATGTGGTGCCTACGGCTACACCGAAAGTATGCCGTTCTTTTTATGTCATGAGCTCCCAGCAGAGTACATCATCTCAGCTGGAGAAATCAGCTGTGTCCGTGAAGCTGAGCCCGCTTCAAGTTATTTGAGGTAAACATGAATACCATTACACAACAACATATTCAGGTTGGTGAAATTGCCAATGGTCTGCCTTTGACTATTCCAGTCTATCGCATCAAAGGCGATGGCAGTGGGCCTAAGGTGTATATTCAAGCGAATATGCATGGCGCCGAGGTGCAAGGTAATGCAGTGATTTATCAACTGCTGGAACAGTTGAAGCAATTGTCATTAAAAGCGGACATCACCCTAGTGCCTTACGCAAACCCGATTGGTTGTAATCAGAAGTCTGGTGAGTTTACCTTAGGTCGTTTCGATCCAATTACGGGCACGAATTGGAATCGGATGTACATCAACCATTCCGCGTTGGTTACCGAGTTTGTGGAGCAAAACCCGACGCTTTCAATCACAGAAATCGCTCAGCAATTTCGCCAACGATTAGTTGAGCGCACCCAAACACTACTTGATGGGCCCTTAGATAGGTTGACGACAGGTAAGCGCATCGCCTTGAATTTACAGCGTCTAGCTCACGAGGCTGACATTGTTTTAGACCTTCATACGGGGCCAATTTCAGCAAAACACCTGTATTGCCCTGAGTATGCAAAAAACAGCGCTCGATATTTTGATATTCCACATGTGTTGCTTATTCCGAGTGACTTTGATGGAGCCATGGATGAAGCCAGTTTTTGTCCATGGTGGAACTTGCAGCAAGCCTATCAGGCTATAGGCCGAGAGATCCCAGTATTAACTGAAGCGTTTACGGTTGAGCTTGGCTCTCAAGAAAAAATTGATTTAGCGGAAGCATTGAATGACGCTAATAGCATTTTGAGCTACCTGAACCATAAAGAGGCCTTTCAAGATGCACACTTTATGCCGCAAGACATCACCCGTTACGTCTGTCGACTAGAAAATTATCGCGCCTTTTATGCCCCAATGGGTGGTATGGTGGAATATACAGCAAAGCTTGGAGAACATATTAAGGCGGGTCAAACCATTGCTAAAATTCTCAGAATGGAGCGCTATTTATCAGAAGCTCCCTTAAATGAGATCAAGTTAGACGAAGATGCCATCGCCATTTTGCACTTTGCGTCTGCTAGCGTGAATCAAGGCACTGAGCTTTATAAGTTTTTTACTCAAGTTGAAACGCTTTAACTTGAGTACTTAAGTTGCGTGAGAGTAAGTCAAAGCAAATAAGCTCTACTTATTTAGCTTAACGCTTACTAAGGTATGGCGGCGATAGCCGCCACCTTTTTTATTTGTACCTATTTTTCTTTCTGACATTTTTGACCTTCGAGATTCATTTCCCTTTCATTATCATTAGTTAATAATGTAATCAATTGTACTTACTCTCGGCGCATACAGGATGAAACTTACACACTTATCAATACCGGCTTTAGCCTTGCTTACCTTGCCACTTTACGCTCAAGAAGCCCAACAGGAAGATGAAATCGATTTAGTCAAACAGTGCGTACTAAACGCAGTATTGACTGGAGAAAAAGATAAAACCATTGAGCAAGTCCGTACAGAGTGTGCCGAGGCTGATGCAGATAAAACCCTAAGCCAATTAGATAAACGCATGGCGCGTGAACGCGTAACAGAAAAAAACCGTAACGTATTAACACCACATAAGCGTAACTATATTTTGCCAGTTTCTTATATGACCAACGTCAACAGCAGACCATTCGACGGTCTAAAAGCTATTGACGATGAAGACGGCGAGCCAATCGACAACTTTGAAGCCAAATACCAAATCTCGTTAAAAGCGCCTATTTATAAAAGCTTTTCGGATAAAGATCAGGCAATCTATTTTGCTTTTACACTGCAATCGTATTGGCAGCTGTACAACAAAGATGTGTCTTCGCCATTTCGTGAAACCAACTATGAACCAGAAATCTTTTGGATTAATTTTTTAGATGATGAAAACGTGCTGTGGGGCGATGAGATGGCCTTTGTACTTGGGGTTTCCCACCAATCGAACGGACGCAGTCAACCAAACTCCCGCTCTTGGAATCGTATCTATGCGAATTTTATCTGGGAAAACCGAGGTTTTGTATTCAGCTTTAAGCCTTGGTATCGCTTACCTGAAGATGACAAAGATGATGCGTTAGATCCGCGAGGAGACGACAACCCAAACATAGACAAATATTTAGGTAACTTCGAGTTTAGTGGCGTATATCGTCATGAAGAACATGAGTTTGGCTTTATGTGGCGCAATAACTTAAGCAGCGATAATCGTGGAGCAATTCAGTTAGACTGGTCATTCCCAATTTGGGGAAGACTGCGTGGTTATGCACAATACTTTAACGGCTACGGCGAAAGCTTAATAGACTACAACACACATACCCAAAGGCTCGGTATTGGCGTGCTGCTCACTGATATTCTTTAAGCACATTCAAATACGAAAAAAGCTCTGAACACTCAGAGCTTTTTCATTTGGGAAGCTGAAAATAATTCTCTACTTATTGCGGTTTAATCACCACAAACTGCCCCTCAAATTTAGCAACTAACATGTCACCATCATAAACATTCACTGGCACCACATATTTTGCTTTGCCTGCCGTCTCTAGCGCTTGTAATTCACCTTCGCAGTCCGCAATAGTAACCGTTGCCGCTGGAGCAGTGGTTAAAGGTTTTAGATATTTAATATTGGCATCAGCTAACACAATATCTCCCTCTAACCCGAGTTCCTTAAGTGCTAAATAAGTCGCTCCCCAACCCGTTAACGTCGCCATGCTATATATAGAGCCTGCAAACATCGAGTTGTGTAAGTTAAGGTTCGCTTTTAAGTCAGCCTTAGTGGAAAACTGCCAGTCTGTATAACTTTCTACTTTAATCCCCATCGCATCACTGATTGGAATAGACTCCCGCCAAGTATTTTGTAATACATGGGTCCAATCTGGCTGCCTAAACCAGCCCGGCTCCGTAGGACGTTGTTTTACCATTTTCCAGTGCTGCACATCACCATAGGCTAAGTGTGCCTTTTCAACCACTTGATAGCCATGGCGCTCGTAAAATGATAACGCACGCTCACGAGCGTACAAAACCAGCTCTTCTGCTTTTTGCGTCCACGCAATAACTTCCAGCTCATGAAGCAAACGGCTACCTAAATGATGACCTCGATGCCCCTCTGCAACGGCCATATAGCGTACTTGTGCTTGCTTATGATTGTTAAAATGGAGCCTAGCTACGCCTAGCACTTCACCATCATTATTTTTAATGTAGCGATGTTCAGCTTCTTGTTCTAAATCATCCTGTTCGCTGCCACGAGGTTGATCCCATGGCGCTCTTAACACCTGCCAGCGTAACTGGTAATAAGCTTGCCAATCTTCGCTGCTTTGTGGTGAAGTTACCTCAAACATCACTGACTCCTGTTTTGTTATTAGCCTGTTAAACGACTTTAAATCTAGTACGGATACACCCTACAAGATAAGCTCAGTGTAGGGAATAAAATGCGCCAAAACACTTATCCTTTGGTGTAAAAACTGGTGGACAAGCTGGCATTCACAAAATCCTCGTCTATGCTGATGTTATCATGGGAGAATTTATCACGCATTCAGGCACTATCAGCAACGATTTTGTGGACCGGAGCCACCAGCTAGGACACTTGCTATATTGGCATAAACAAGGCAGAAATAGCATCCAAGTGCGACAAGAGAAATCGTTAAGATGGCTTCTGATAAACAACACATTACAATCCGTTGTGGAGTTAAACCACCCGGAGCACTTGTTATTTCCTCATTTAAAAACATTCGCGAGTCGCTGGCAGCAAGTCACCCCGCCAACCAGCGTACTGGAGCTGGGTCTTGGCGCAGGTGCAATCCGTGATTACCTCAATGCCACTTATCCAAATTGTCACATAACCACTGTAGATAACAACCCAGATGTGATCCATTGTTACAAACGCTATTTTGGTGGCGACCCTTTGTGCGATGTTAATTGTGTTGATGTATTTAAAGCGTTGCAACAAGGCAAACGCTACGATTGGATTGTGCTCGATTTATTTAGCGAACTTGAGCCTCCCATCTTCTTGTTTCAGCATCAGTTTTATCGCCTGCTCAGAGCTGCTATTAATGATGGGGGCCGACTGTATATCAACTTTTTAACTGAGCATGAGTCGCAGCTCAAGCAACTTCAACACTTACTAATTACCAACTTTGGTAAAAAGCCCTTTATCGAAAAGGTGCCGGACTACGCCAATATGATTATCGAAGTTAAACGCTAGCATTTGTTGGTCTTAAGCTTTTAGTCAAATCACTACTCAACATTAAAATTAAAAGTCACAGGGCCGTCATTGAGTAAACTCACCTTCATATCCGCGGCAAATTGTCCCGTCGCGACTTTCAACCCTGCAGCCTTGGCTTGAGCCACAAAGTATTGGTAGAGTGTATTCGCTTGCTCAGGTGTTCCTGCGCTCGAAAAGCTTGGCCTCATGCCTTTTTTGGTGTCTGCCGCCAAGGTGAATTGCGATACAACTAATAATTCGCCTTCAATGTCTTTTAAACTTAAATTCATTTTCCCCTTGTCGTCGGTAAAAATACGGTAGTTACTTACCTTATGCAGCAACTTATCCGCCGTTTGCTCGGTATCCGACTTTTCAACGCCTAAAAGTAACAATATCCCCTGACGGATTTGGCCTACAATCTCACCTTCTACTTCTACCTTTGCTTCGCTGACTCTTTGAATTAATCCTTGCACTACCTACCTCTTGTGACTGCTAATGATGCTGAATTTTGCACAGCAATAGATCAGCCGCTCGCCTTATTGCTTCTGCGTAAATGGGGTTAGCACTACAATGCCCAACCCCATTCAAAATCAGTAACTGCGCCTTAATGCTTTGTGCTAGCTGATGAACCGGTGCGTATCGACACATTAAATCATGCCGACTGTGAATAAACCAGATAGGTAAGTGATTGAGCTGATGTGCATCTGCTGTAATTTGTTGTGTTTTGATAAAGCACTGATGACTAAAAAAATGCACCATATGCTGTGCTTTACTGAGCTGTTTGTCTGCTTTGCAGAGCCTAATACCTTGTGTATCGCTATCTGTTGTGATCAGGTTATCCCACTCACACCAGCGCTGTGCTGCTTTTCTTTTGAGTAACTCATCCTCGCCAAAGAGTGCCGAATGATAATGGTCTAGTAAGGATTCCACAGTTTGTGCACCTTGTGCAAAGGCAAGATACTGCTCTGGATAAATTTGTGCGGGGGCACCTTGGCTACCATAAAGCCAATGAAGATCCGCCTCATTGCCCAAAAAACTCGACCACAACACCATCCCCAAGACATTTTCACGATGTTGCTCAGCATAAAGAAGTGCCAGCATGGCACCGAAAGATTCTCCGACGAGTACAACCTTTTGCAGTCCTAAATGCGCACGAATGGTATGAATATCTTTCAGCAGGTTCGCGGTATTTATCTTGCTAAAATCAGTCGGCGTTGAGTTACCACAGCCTCGCTGACTAAACAGTATGATACGGTATTTTTGTGGATTGAAGTAACCGAGCACATTACGAGAATGGCCCTGACCTGGGCCACCATGCAGCATGATAAGCGGTGTGCCATCACTGCAGCCATATTCCTCTATGCCCAATTGATGCCCTTCACCCACCGCGAGATGAAAGCGACGCAATGCATCGCCATGTCGATACAATAAGCTCATAATTCCCCCTAAAGGGTCTTAAGCTAACCGTTATTGGTAAAAGCTAAAGTCCCTGCGCGTCTGGTGGGTCAAACTCCGAGCTTGCATCTAATCCTGCGGCTTCCATATCTTGGGTTAAGCACACGGTAAACTCCGCACCTAACAACACCACTATCCAAGATAAATATACCCAAACAAAAAGAATAGGAACTGTCGCGAGCGCGCCATAGATAACTTCGTATGAGGGAAAATGGCTGATGTATAATGCAAAGCCTTTTTTCGTTAGCTCAAATAACAAAGCTGCAAACAAAGCACCCGGAACCGCGGCTCGAAATGACACACTGGTATTTGGTACTAAAGTATAGAGCATAATGAAGCCAACCATAGAAATTAAATAAGGCAACATCTTAATCAGTGCACCACTAAATCCCGGGATCCCTTGATCGGCAAATGTCACTAAAGAAACGATATAAGATGTCATACCAATACTCGCGCCTAATAGCACAGGACCAAGCGTGAGCACCATCCAGTAAATCGCAAACGAAATCATCAATGGGCGCTTTTGCTTCACTCGCCAAATTCGGTTGAGTGTGGTGTCAACATTGCGAATAAGTAACAAAGCCACAACGGCCAAAAAGCTCACCCCCACAGCTGTCATCTTATTCGCATTGCCAGTAAACGCACTAATGTGCTCTTTAATGGTGTCCGTAGATGTTGGCACAAAGTTATTAAACACAAAGTTTTCAATAGCAAAACGCGTATCTTCAAATCCAGGAAACGCCGAAAAAATTGCCACACCCACCGCAACTAAGGGGACTAACGAAAGTAGTGTGACATACGCTAAATAGCCCGCGTTGACCGTGATCTGGTCCTCAATACAACGCTTACTATAGCGGCGCCACCAGCTAGGCTGAGAATGTAAGAATCGCAGTGCTACGACCTTCATTTCGGTTATTCTTTGCATCATAATCAAGTTAATATTCATGGATCACTTTACATATCATAACAATCCCCGCCATAATTTATAACGCTAAATAGTAATATATAACGACGGTCACGTGGCCACTTACTAATTATTGACCTTCTAGAGCCCGGGAGTGCAAATGAAGAAACTCACCTTAAGCGCAGTGTTACTTTTACTCGTTACTGGCTGCCAGAGTGCCTATTACGCCACTATGGAAAAGTTTGGTGTGCATAAACGCGAGATATTGGTTGATCGTGTCGAAGAAACAAAGGAGTCCCAAGAGGAATCACAAAAAGAGTTTCAATCGGCGTTGGAAAGACTCACCACGTTAATTAACTTTGATGGTGGTGAATTACAAGAAGCCTATAACCTGCTTAACGATGACTACCAGTCATCCCTTGCCGCTGCAGCTGAAGTAAGTAGCAATATAGACAAAGTGGAAGACGTAGCCAATGCGCTATTTGACGAGTGGCAAGATGAACTTGAGCAATATTCAAGTGCAAACCTAAAACGCGAGAGTGCTAAGCAATTAAGCCAAACACAGCGCCAATTTGAACGCTTACTTCGCTCAATGCGCAGCAGTGAAGCCAAAATGCAGCCCGTGCTCGACTCGCTACAAGATAATGTGCTGTATCTTAAACATAACCTAAATGCACAAGCGGTAAGCGCTATTAAAGGTGAGTTTACGGGGTTAAAGCGTGATATTAGCGCCCTAATCGCTGATATGAACCGCTCTATTGAAGATTCGAACAAGTTTATTGCTGAGATGAATGCACGTAGCGCGTGAGTATCTTAGTCATTAACAGTTAATAAATAAGACTAAATAGTATCATCCAAAAAGCATACCTCACTGCTATAGTGATTTGCACTTATAAGAATACGATTACAGGCCATGCTAATCAAAAGATTAGTATGGCCCTCGGGTTTAACAGTCTATATTGGCCCACGTCGCAGTTTAATGAGGTGTAGGACTCCCCATTAGTAATTGCCATGCAGCAGCCATATAAGTTTGATATTCAAGGGTTGGTGCTGGCTGCTCAACACCTTTATCACCCTGTTTGGGGTTAACCTGATAGCTATAAAACTGCTCACCATCACCTTGTTTCCAAACTCGCTCCGTATCTCGAATTGTTTTATAACCAAAAACATTTTCTGGAGCTTCAGAACCAACAAGTGAATAGCCAAAACTAGAAAACGATGTGTTGGACCTTGCTATCAAGTCCATAATCGTTGCTGTGATATCCATATGTGAAGCAATTGTTCGGTTACTCAATTTAGGTGAAACCCCTTGCCCCAGTATAAGGATTGGGACATGGGTGAGTTCGTACAAGTTAGGCTTAGCATGAAAATAGCGGCGGCTGTAGTGATCTCCAGTAATGATAAATAGCGCGTCAGGGTATTTGCGTTGCATATTATCCACAAACTGTCCCATCATTTGATCTGAATACCATAAGTGTCCAAGAGTGTTAGCTGATAACACTTCATCACCCATCCGCTGAAACTGAACTGGGTAGTCACCGTTTTTCCAAGGGTAATCGCTAGCTGACAAATCTAAATTAAATGGGCCATGGTAGCTAGTCGTCATAATCAAATTAAAGCTATTTTCTGGCACTGACTGGCTAACGAGATCAAATAATTGCCCATCATCAACCCCCCATACACCAGCGCTCCCCTTGCCTCCAGCATTTGCAGCAGAATAGACGTGATCGACGCCATGTCTACTCATAAACTCACCTACCGTTTGCCAAGACAATAAGCCACCATAAAAAAATTGTGATGTATAACCTTGATCCTCCATCAAATGGATTAGCGAGTATGTTTGAGCCTTACTCGTGAGACGGCTCATGTTAATACCACTAAATGGAATCCCTGTAACTAGACTGGACAATGAGTTCATTGTACTAGAAGCAGCAGGCAACGCTTGTTCAACATAAATACCCTTTGCTTTTAGTCGATGAAAATTTTCTGTTAGCGCTAAATCCCTATATTTATCCTGCAGAGGCCAAGAATCAAAGCTTTCCATTACAATGTAAAAAATGCGCGAAGGTTTTTGAATTAAGGGCCCCATACTACGGGTTTCATTATTTAGCAGCGCATCATCGATCTCATGCTTATCGGCCAAATAAGGATTAGTACTTAACGTGGTGAGCTGATTTAATTCACCATAGTCTTGTATCGCGTAAAAGAAACTACGGAACGGGTTAATAACTAAGTTGTTTACAAATGGATCTGTAGTGACGGCCGACCACTTTCTTGATGCAGGACGAGAGTCAAATGAGCCTCTAGCGGCGCAAACAAACATAACGAACACCAATATCGAAATAATTGCTTGCTTGATTCTGCTCTTCGGACAAATGTTTATCAGTAAGCGATAACTTCTCTTATCCACAAAACGAGTCCATACGACTACGCAAGATAGCAGTATACCTATGCTCAACAAACTCCCCCAGGGCTTATACTGCTGAATGGCCGTGCTCAGTATAGCCTGCTGATCATCATATAACCCTTCCAGCATAAAATAATTGTATTGAGTTCCATACTCGCTGATATAAGTTATCCCGCAGATTCCTAATAATACAAAAACACTCAGATAAATTAGCCCTATCATATTGCGTACTCGTCTAACCCAATTATCTAATCGCAAAGGTTGTAGGAAACAATTCAGCAAAAAAGGAATAGCGAGACAAACTCCAGCAGCGGAGGAGTCAAATTTAAAACCAGTGGCTAAGGCATCAAATATTTGCTTAGCCGTGATATTTAACGAAATGTTCTCGCTGAAATGAAATAGATAAAATAGCCTAAATGACATAAGTAGAAATACCCCACTCAGCCATAATAAAAGTATCTTCCAACTCTCAGTAATAAAAAGGTACCACCGCCCCACCTTTGGTGCGCTAAAAGAAGCTTGCATTGAATGTCCTTTGCAAATTGTAATAAACAATTGTACCAATTTCAGGTTTATATGGGAGGCTTTATAGGTAAGTGTTTACTATTTTTTACAATTTTATGACTACGATGAGAAGCTATAGCAGGGGAAGGATAATTAAGGGAAAAATAGGACTTTTAGATAACTGAGAAGGTATGTTGATTACAAGCCACTTTGTGGAAGCGGCGCAGAATAACAAATGTAGCGCAGCTCGCGTTAAAGCCAGCTGCGTGCATAGCATGGAAGCTTAGCTTTAGTTCAACCCTAGCTAAACGCCATCTCCGGTACGTCATCTGGGCAGATCAATATACCAGCTGTTTTTGCTTGAATTTCCGCGACGCTAACACCTGGAGCTCGCTCAAGTAAATGAAACGCGCCACCTTTGACTTCAAGCAGCGCAAGATCGGTTACTATCTTATTGATACAGTTTACGCCGGTGAGCGGTAAACTACAGTGCTGTAGCAGCTTGGACTCACCTTGTTTATTCGCATGCGTCATAGTGCAAATTATATTTTTAGCCCCAGCGACCAGGTCCATCGCGCCACCCATGCCCTTGATAAGCTTACCTGGGATCATCCAGCTGGCGAGATTACCTTGTTGATCCACTTCAAAAGCGCCAAGCACTGTCAGGTCCACATGACCGCCACGGATCATTGCAAAGCTTTCTGCAGAACTAAAAATGGCAGCTCCCGTGCGGGCCGTAACGGTTTCCTTACCCGCATTGATCATATCCGCATCCACTTCCTGCTCGGTTGGATAAGCCCCCATTCCTAATAAGCCGTTTTCCGATTGCAGTATAACATCCATGCCCTGTGGTACATAATTGGCCACCAGCGTGGGGATCCCAATACCAAGATTGACATAAAACCCATCTCTTAATTCCTGTGCCACTCGCATGGCCATTTGCTCTCTGGTTAATGCCATTATGCCTGCTCCTTCACGGTACGTTTTTCGATGCGTTTTTCGAACTGTCCTAAAATCACTCTATCGATATAAATTCCAGGAGTATGAATTTGGCTCGGTTCGATTTCGCCGGGCTCTACAATTTCTTCCACTTCAACAACGGTAATTTTTCCAGCTGTTGCAGCCATTGGATTAAAGTTCATGGCGGTGTGGCGATAAACACAATTGCCAAAACGGTCTGCTTTCCACGCTTTTACAATAGCAAAGTCTCCCGTAATACTCGGCTCTAAAATATATTCTCTGTCACCAAACGTTTTTACCTCTTTACCCTCAGCGACGGGTGTACCAACGCCTGTCGCGGTATAAAAAGCGGGGATCCCGGCTCCACCTGCGCGCATTTTTTCTGCAAGTGTCCCTTGCGGGGTTAATTCAACTTCCAATACACCGCTCAATAACTGCTGCTCAAACAAGGCGTTTTCTCCCACGTAGGAAGCCACCATTTTGCGGATCTGCTTGTCCTCAAGCAAAACCCCTAAACCAAACCCGTCTACTCCGCAGTTATTAGAAACCACGGTTAAGTCCTTTGTGCCCATGTGGCGTATTTGGTTTATCAAACCTTCAGGGATCCCGCACAAACCAAAGCCCCCTGCAATCACGGTCATGCCATCACACAGTCCTGCCATTGCTTCGTCGTAGCTTACGACTACCTTATCAAAACCAGCCATCATTCCTCCTATTGCACTGTCCAGCCGCCGTCAAGCACAATGGCTTGGCCAGTAATGTTGCGTGACTCATTTGCGAGTAAAAAATTAACAGCGTGGGCAATCTCATCCAACCCTATAAACGCCTTTTTCGGCATTGGTGCCAACATGATATTGTTTATCACTTCATCTTCGCTGATCCCATGCTGTTTCGCTTGCGCGGTAATTTGCTGTTCTACCAATGGGGTTTTTACATAAGCGGGGCAAATGGTGTTCACAGTGATATCGCAGTCTGCGGTTTCCAGCGCCAATACTTTACCAAATCCCATCAACCCATGTTTTGCAGCGACATAAGCAGACTTATACTTAGAAGCGACTAAAGCATGGATAGAACCAATATTGACGATACGGCCAAAGCCTCCTCTGCGCATATGCGGCAATACTGCCTTACACAACATGGCTGGGCCTGTTAGCATCACGTCTTGCAGCAATTGCCATTTATCTTCTGGATAATGCTCCAGTGCTTCAACATGTTGCACACCTGCGTTATTGATAAGCACATCAATGTTATCGTGCTGACGGACAAAGTCAGCGATGTCTTGCTTATTAGCGATATTGAGCGCAAACGCTTGTGCATTTCCTCCGTCACTGACGATAGACTCAGCCACCGTCTGTGCTTGCGCTAAGTTCAAATCTACAAGCAATAAACTGTAACCTTGTTTGCTCAAGGCCATCGCGATATAGCGACCAATGCCACTTGCAGCCCCTGTGATCAACGCCGTCTTCATCGTCACTCCTTGATTATTTTGCTAAGAACTGAGCAATAGTGTCAGCCTGTGATTGAATTGAAAAAATACCGTCTAAATGCCCCCAAACGCCTTCTATCTCTGTAATTTGTACGTCTTTATTTTTGGCTTTAAGGGTTTCTGCTAACTTACGAATGGGCTCAGGCCTTAATAACAAGTCATTGCTTGCAGGCATCAATAAAACCTTTGCTGTGATTTTATCGATAGCACTATCAAAATTACCTTGCATGCCTGCGGTGTATAGTTGCGAGGCGCGGACTAAATACAAGATAGAATTCGCGTCTTGCGTTTCGGCCCTTGCTCGTGCGCGCGTGGCTAGCGTTTGGCTGAGTTTAGGAAGCTGACGAATATCTTGCTTTGCTTTGGGATCAAGCACAATAAAGTCTGGAAAACTGGCGTTATAAATAGCGGGGTGCATCGCGTCTTGAGTGATATTAAGCATCGTGGCCGTGAGTCCAGCAAGTGGCCTTTCCCCGTCGTAGTAGTCCCCGCCCTGCCAATTTGGATCAAGGCGGATGGGTAAAGCCCATTTCTCTAACGCCGCAACGGTCCAAGCATCCATCTTTGCCGCGCCAATCACATGAATTAAACGTGACACTTTTTCGGGGTAGCGCACCGACCATTCTAACGCTTGGAAAGATCCCATAGACGCGCCCATCACCGCATGTAGTTTGTCGATACCTAAGCTATCCAATAGTTGCTTTTGTACTTCAACAAAATCACCGATGGTCACCACGGGAAAATCCAAGCCATAAGGTTTGCCCGTCTTTGGATTAATGGATGCAGGGCCCGTTGTGATCACATCTTTATTATGCCAATTTGCGTTGACCAAAGTATCTGAACTTATCACGAAGTATTTGTTAGTATCTATCGCTTTGCCCGGGCCGATAATGGCATCCCAGTAACCTGCCAATACGTCAGACTCTCGATACTTACCCGCAGCGTGAGATGTGCCTGAAAAGAAATGCGTGATCAAAATTGCATTGCTTTTGTCGGCATTTAATTTGCCATAGCTTTCCCAGCCGACCTTAACGTCAGGAATGCTGACTCCAGACTCTGTAGTAAAATGCGCGAGTGTAAATGCCCGCTTTTCAACCAGCATAGATTTGTTTGTCTCACTGCTATAGACGATATGGCTGGCAACGAACAAAAGTAACAGGAAAATCCGCTTCATTGCTGTATCTCTCCGTTAAAATAAGATGAATAGGGTTAATGCGAGGGCAACGCCCACCAGCGGCACGACCGCAGTCAACGCAGCCATGGACCAGTATGCTCGTTGATGTGTTTCTTTACAGATGGCGCGAATGGTTGTGACCACATAACCGTTGTGCGGTAAGGTATCCAAAGCGCCTGAGCTAATAGCGACAACACGATGTAATTGTTCTGGATTGACACCCGCATCAATGTAGTGCGGTGCCACTAAAGGTAACGCAATAGCTTGCCCACCGGATGCAGAGCCGGTTAAACCGGCTATCACACTTACCGCCACAGCGGCGCCAAGTAGCTCATTACCCGGCATTTGTGTCATCAACTCGACCGCTAATTGAAATGCCTCGGTGTTTTTTGCTACCGCACCAAAACCCACTACCGCACTGGTATTACCGATAGCAACTAGCGCCCCAGTTGTACCTAAGTTAATCGCGGCTCCTATGTTGTGAAAATGCTTAAAGTTAATCGCGACAATACTGAGTACACCGCCAAGTAGAGCTACAATAAGTGCACTTTGCTGCAGCACATCATGAAGTGTAAAAGATAAAATCAACACCACGATTAGAGGCAGTACGCCAGTGATTGGATGAGGATAGTTACGTTCATGGATTTCAGGGTCGTCTTCTTTCGCCTCAAAGTGCTCACCATTTGCCACCGCTTTGGCTATCATCTTTTTCAACCACCAATAGCCAGTAATAGCCATAAACGTGGCAACCACTAGACTGACTTCCCAAGCTGCATAAGGCGACGTGCCTAAATATTTTATTGGGATCCAGTTTTGGATTTCAGGAGAGCCTGCCGAAGTCATGGTAAAGGTGACTGAGCCGAAAGCCAGAGTTGCGGGAATAAAGCGCCTTGGTAAATTGGCATCTTTAAATAAGCTAAGCGCCATAGGATAGACAGAGAAAGCAACAATAAAAACACTGACGCCGCCATACGTTAGTACCGCACAGGCAATCACCACCGCTAATACCGCATGTTTCATACCTAACTTGTCGACAATATAGCGTGCGACGCTGTCGGCAGCACCACTGTCTTCCATGAACTTACCGAACAAAGAGCCAAGCAAGAACATGAAAAACCAAGCACTCAAAAAGCCAGCAAAGCCATCCATATAAAGTGTAAGAAAGCTGCTTTCTACAGCTTCTGTGGGAAATAGCGCAACGCCACTCGTTAATGCGACCAATAAAGCGCAAAGTGGAGCTGCGATAAACAAGTTTACGCCACGGAGAGTTAGCCAAATAAGCAGGCCAAGTCCTCCTGCCAGTCCAAGCATACTGAGCATAAGGGCTTCCTTTTATTGTTATTAATGCCCGTTATAAGTTGATGTGTTGGGCATGCTGTTGATGAATATCAGTGTGGCGTGCAGGCGCAATAAAAACCATAGTACTAAGGTTATAGAAGCTCTACACCCCGTGTTAATCCTAGCGTATCAAGGTATTAGTACTAAGGTACTAATAGAAAAACTTTACAACTCCCCTATGCTTTGGTGTGACAACAAGCACCCAAAATGACAATAATAGGGACCACAGGATGAACATTTACCAACCTAGATATTCAGCTATCGCGTTGGCTATTACACTCGCAACTCAAGTCAACCCAGCGGCAGCAGAACAAGCAACACAATCAGAAGGCAAGCTAGAACGCATTGAAGTCACGGCGCGTAAGACGGTAGAAAACCTTCAAACCGTTCCAGTTGCAGTGACTTCTATCGGTGAAACCGATCTACTCGAAAATGGCATCTCGGTACTCTCTGAAGTCCAGCAGTTTTCACCCAATACCACGCTTCAAGCTAGCCGAGGCACTAACTCTACCCTCACAGCCTTTATTCGTGGTGTCGGGCAACAAGACCCATTATGGGGTTATGAACCCGGTGTCGGCATTTACGTCGATGACATTTATTTGGCAAGGCCGCAAGGGGCTGTACTCGACCTCCTTGATGTACAACAGATTGAAGTATTACGAGGACCGCAAGGAACGCTATATGGCAAAAACACCATTGGTGGCGCTATAAAATATGTCACTAAGGAAATGTCTGGCGATGCGACTTTTAACGTGGAAGGGACTGTTGGTAGTTATAATCAACGCGATCTTAAGATCACAGGTCAATTGCCGCTCGTGGAAGACACACTCTACTTAGGTTATGGCTTTGCTACTTTAAATCGAGATGGTTTTGGCGAGTTCAAGGTTTCAACGCTACCCGGCCAAGATAAGGAAAACTACAATAAAGAAATTCAAGCTGCACGGTTAACCTTGGAATATCGTCCAAGCGACGACTTGTTCTTCCGTTTAGCATGGGATAAAACCGACGATGACTCTAACTCTAAAGGGGGTTATCGCTTGTTGCCGAGCTTACTGACTGACGCTCCCGTGCCTGACAGCGTATTTGATTCTTACACCAGTATGCCAACGTGGAATAAAGTCGAACTTGAGGGATATAGTTTGACCGCTCGCTGGGACTTTTCTGACGCCACCACAATAAAATACATCGGCGCTAGCCGAGATAGTTATTCCCCGACCAATATCGACTTTGATAATACGCCATTGCGGATCTTTGATGTACCCGCCATTTATGATGATGAACAAACCACGCATGAGATACAGCTAAGCCATGCAGGTAACGGCTACAAATTTGTCTCAGGTCTATATTATTACGATGGCGAGTCATGCGGCCAATTCCAAGCAATTTTGGAGGTATTAGGACAAAGCTTGGGCGCTCCCGGTCTTACGCGAGAAGTGAGTGGTTGTAACAACTCAAATAGTAAAGCCGCGTATATTCAAGGCACCATTGATTTAGCAGAGCAGTGGTCGCTCACATTGGGCGCTCGTTACACTAAAGACAGCAAAGAAGCACAAGTCAGTAATGGTTTGGTCTTTGATGTCGTGTATCCCGAATCAAATTGGATCCCAGGTTATACACGCCCTGCCGGTGAGCTCGTACCGTCAGTGCTTGATGATGAAGAAGATTGGTCACGGTTTACGCCAAGA
Source organism: Pseudoalteromonas sp. Isolate6 (assembly GCF_022398435.1). Classification (NCBI taxonomy): domain Bacteria; kingdom Pseudomonadati; phylum Pseudomonadota; class Gammaproteobacteria; order Alteromonadales; family Pseudoalteromonadaceae; genus Pseudoalteromonas; species Pseudoalteromonas sp. Isolate6. The sequence continues at coordinate 46,183 of NZ_JAKEVK010000008.1, forward strand.
GTGGGAGTGGAATATCAATACAACCGCGATATCATGTTCTTTGCCAGCTATGCTCAAGGATTTAAATCCGGCACCTTCAACCCCAGAGCTAGCACCGCAGAGCCTGCTGCAGACCCTGAAATCGTAGATTCATTCGAAATCGGTATGAAAAGCGAATGGAACGACAATCTAAGAGCCAATATCACGCTATTCACATTAGATCACAAAGACCGCCAATATATTTCCGTATTGCCCGGTGCAACTTCTGCCGATCTAAACCAACGACTTGGCAACATCGGTAAGTCTACAGCAAATGGTATTGAAGCCGAGCTGAGCTATGTCGCCACAGAGGCGCTGAGTTTTGACGCCGCGATAGGATATATCGACAGCGACTTTGAAGAGGTACTCGATACTAACCCAGACACGGGTGCGACATTTGATAAATCAGACCGCTTTAGTATTTCTAACACCCCTGATTTAACTTTTAACCTTGGGGCGACATATAAACTCTACAGCGATATTGGCGATTGGGTATTCAATGCCAGCTACTACCATCGTGGTGATTATGTCTTATTTGAGGAAGATAGCCTACTGACGCAGGATAGCTATGGTTTAGTCAATCTGAGTATTAATTGGTATAGCACAGATGGCAATTGGCGTGTTGGTCTTCATGGGAAAAACCTGACCGATGAAGAATATATGATAGGAGGCTATCAGTTCGTGACACCAGATCCGAGCGATCCGAGTAATGTGAGTAAATATACGCCGGGGCTTGGTGGTGATAATACTTTGATAGGCTACTTTGGCGACCCAAGAACCGTTTCGCTTACCGTAGGTTATCGTTTTTAGCATCGAAAGCGAGGCTGCAAGGAAGCCTCGCTATCTCAATCACTTGATGTAGTTTTGGAAATACCCTATAACAACGGATACTAGGAGTTAGTTAAGGATGTCTCAGGTGCAAGCAATCATCGCTGATGATCACCCATTATTTCGCAGCGCTCTCAAACAAGCCGCTGCACAAGCGATTGGTCATGATCCTATCAAAGAAGCCAGTACCTTAGACAGCTTATTCGAGATGTTGCTCGCGCATCCTGAAACAGAGCTAGTATTTTTGGACTTATCTATTCCAGGCGCGAAAGGTCTCGAAGGTCTTGCCCGGTTAAGAAATCAGTATCCAGACATACTAGTGATCATGGTTTCAGCCAACGAATCGGCAGCCATTATTAGTCAATGTGTTGCCCTCGGGGCAAGCGCTTATATTCCCAAGTCTTCCTCACTAGAAGTGATTAGTGATGCTATCAAGCTCGTTATTGAAGGAGAAACTTGGTTGCCTGAAATCGTGGATATCGCGCCAGAAAGTGACAGCGAACAAGCGCAATTTGCACGTAATTTAGAAAAGCTAACACCGCAGCAATATCGCGTGTTAACGATGATTGCCGACGGCCTTTTGAATAAGCAGATTGCATATGCAATGTCGATTCAAGAGACCACCATCAAACAGCATGTTTCAGCAATTTTAAAAAAGCTCAATGTGTATAACCGCACCCAAGCTGGGATCCTCTTTAATCAGCTGGCTACGGATGTACACCTCGACGATGAAGCGAGTGCTTAACTAAATTAATCGTTTAATCATGCGCTTTAGGGCTGGTATTTTAAGCGGTTTATAAAGTAATGGGATCCCGGCATCACTTACTTGCTCGCGAATAGCCTCGTCGTGGTTAGCTGTGTTGATAATGATTGGCATATTGTCCAGCGCAAGCGCCGTAATTACCTCAAGTCCGGTGACACCATGATCAAGCTGATAATCCGCGATCAACATATCAGCCCGACTCGTTGCTTGCAGTGCACTAAGCGCTGCTTCATCTCGCGCTACGGCCACCTTACACCCCCAACTTAGCAATACTTGTGATAGTGCATCCAGTGCGTTGGCATCATTATCGAGTAGCCAAATAGACAGACCCGATAATTGCGAATCACCGCTGAGCTTGTCAGCGGTTACTTCAGCCTTTTTATCCGTCTGCCCCCCAAGGCTTGGCAATGTTAAGGTAAATTGTGTGCCTTTATTAAGTTGTGAGCCGAGGGTGATGGGAATTTCCAACACTTCGCATATTCGTTTGCTGATAGCAAGCCCGAGTCCTAACCCCTGCGCTAGCTCTTTACTATGGAGCTGTTTGAACTCTTGAAATATGGCGTCCTGATCTTGCTTTGCAATGCCCACGCCAGTGTCTTCAACAATGATAGAAACACTCTCCCCCTGACATTCAGCGATAAGCCTTACCGTACCAGACTCAGTGTAACGGATAGCGTTACTCAGTAAGTTTCCTAATACCCTTTTTAGCAGTGCTTTATCAGTGTAGAGCATGACATCGCAAACCCGCACCGCAAACGCTAACCCTTTGTCTTTCGCAACCGCCCCATATTCGTTTTCCAATGGTTCCAACAGTGACGACAACGCAAAGCGCGAGCGATTAACCTTAAACGCTCCAGCCTCTAACTTTGTTAGCTCAAGAATGCTCGACAAAAGCTCTTCAGCACTAGCCAATGAGCTTTTGATGCTTTGCGAAAGCTCAGCTAGTTCAGTCCCTTGGGCCTTTTCACTCATTAATGAGCAAAACAGGCTAGCTGCATTGAATGGCTGTAACAGGTCATGACTTGCTGCGGCGAAAAAACGGGTCTTACTCTCCGTTGCATGTTCCGCTTGGCGTTTCGCAGAAGATAAAGCACGGTTAGCGTCTATCAAGTCTTTGGTCCTCGCCGCGACCGTTTCTTCTAGATTTACATTAGCTTGCTCTAGTAAGGATTGTTGTTTTACAAACTCGGTGATATCCGTATAGGTCGTTACAAATCCACCTCCAGGCAGTGGGTTACCTTGCATTTCAAACACTCGGCCATCGTGATGCTCGCGGCGGTAGCGATACGCATTGCCTCGTCGTAAATGTGATAGACGCTTCTCTACTTGCTGCTCGACATCAGCATCACCAAATAGTCCACGCTGCGCATTGTAACGAATAAGCTCAGCCACAGGACGCCCAATAAACAGCGCATTGTCTGGATAATTAAACATTTCTGCGTAGCGCTGGTTCCAAGCAACCAATTGCAGTTGACTATCCACTACACTTATCCCCTGACTGACGTTTTCTATCGTCGACTGTAGTAAATCGCGATTAAAACGTAGCACCTGTGACGCTTCATCGACAAATTCTGCAACTTGCTCTAAAGGTTGGCGTTTTTCATCTTTGGCGACATCTAAAATCAGTTTCGCAGATGCCCCGCCAACGAGAGTCGACATCTCCCGCTCGATCATATTTTCAACTTGCAATGGCGCTGGCAACTTCCAGTTTGCAGGCTCTTTAGGGAAATGAAGCTCTACAAGCTGCTGCGCACGCGCTTGTTCGCTAAAGCGCTGCAGTAATGTTGCCAAGTCTTGGTAACTCAATACCGTGTTAGCGGACTGTGCAGATTTGGACGGCATTACAAATTTATTGCTTTGTAATCGCTCAGCAAGACGTGCAGATGAAATAAACGGCACCAGCAAATAAACCAGCAGATTTGCACTTAAAGAGATCAAGACGGACTGGCTCGTACTATCTAATCCCAGACCCAAAAAGTCTAAAGGTGCTAACCATGTGATATTCATGGGTCCCGCGCTCAGCCAGTGACTTTCGAAGTTAAAGCCACTGATCAAGCTCGGTAATAACAGCGTGTAAAACCAAATAGCAAAACCCGTCACAATCCCCAATTGCGCGCCTAAACATGAAGCCCCTCGCCACCATAAACCAACCACCATTGCAGGCGCAAACTGCGCAACCAAGGCAAATGACATGAGTCCCATATTGGCCAACGTGTTGCCCTCAGCAAGCACTCGATGACTGGCGTAACTCAATAATAAAATGCCAACAATAACCACCCGTCGAGCATTGAGCAGATTAAACTTAGATAAGCCCCGATGGCTTGAATTTAACTGCGAGCGGCGCAACAAAAATTGATTGATAAAGTCGTTGGTGATCATAATAGATAGCACGATGGCTGAAACTATCACCATGCTCGTCGCCGCAGAAAACCCTCCCAGAAAGGCTGTCAAAGCAACTAGAGGCGCATCAGAACCCAGTGGTAAGGCGAGCACAAACGTATCGTAGCCAACATCTTGACCATTAAAATACACCAGTCCGGCGTAGGCGATTGGCAAAATAAACAAATTAATTAGCAACAAATAAACGGGAAATAACCAGCGTGCGGTCTTAAATTGGTTTTGTTCATCATATTCAATAAAAGAGGTATGAAACTGCCTCGGCAAACAAAGCGTTGCCAATACCCCTAAGAGAACATGGACTAAATAAACATAGGTTGGGCTAGCAGTTGCCTCTATTTGCTTGGTAATTCCCTGCTGATCCGCCTGGCTAAATAAGTGAGTGGGCGATTCAAAGAGTACAAAACAGACGTAGACACCAACGGCAATAAACGCCAGCAACTTAACTAATGACTCAAAGGCGATTGCAGTCATCAACCCTGGGTTATGCTCACTCGGTCTCAGCCTACGCGTGCCAAATAAAATTGCGAATAGAGCTAACAGTAAGGTGATATAAAAAGTACTATCCTGCCAAAACGCGACACTCACCCGCTGGGTGTCACTTGTTAGCATACCGATACTGGCGCTGGTAGCATTGAGCTGAAGAGCAATATAGGGCACGACCGCAATAACAGAGATCAGAGAAATGAGTCCAGACAAACTAGAAGAATTACCATAACGCGTGGCAATAAAGTCCGCCATGGAAGTGAGCTGCTGCTGGCGGCATATTTCAGCAATTCGTGTGTAGACTTGCCAACCAAATATAAACAGTAAAATCGTGCCAACATAAGTTGGGGCAAGCCACCAGCCATTATTTGCAGCTTGCGCGGTAGTACCAAAAAACGCCCAAGAGGTGCAATATACCCCAAGTGACAAGGCATAAGTAACTTGCTTGGCATGATAAGACCGAAATTTTGTACTCGCCCTATCTGCGCCCCATGCAATGGTAAATAAAAGCGCTAAATACAGCAGCGCAATAAGACTTATCAGCCCGATAGAAAACATAACTGTGATGATTTTTTATTGTTTGCTCTAGCATAGCGGCTGTACTGTAAAAAGACAGCACACTTTAGTGCTATCCCCCAATGCTTAGTATCATCACTTATAACCTAAAACTGCTCACCGACTTATCTAGTGCGCGGGACAACGACAACAGCGATAACGCTTCCTCTGACGCCCGCTCCGCTCCCGTTGCAGTCTCTTGCGCGGTTTCACTAATTTCGGTCACACTTTGCGAAATTTGCTGTGTAACCGTGTTTTGCTCCTCAGAAGCACTGGCAATTTGTAGATTCATATCTTTAATCGTACTCACAGATGAAGAAATCGCTTGTAACACTTCATCCGTTTTCGCTGACTTGTCCGCTGTATCTTTCGCGTCTTTCACGTTTTCTCGCATCATACCAACGGAGCGCTTCGCTTCATTTTGCAACTTAGAGATCATCTCTTGAATTTCGTCCGTACTCTTTTGGGTGCGACTCGCAAGACTTCTCACTTCATCGGCCACTACTGCAAAACCTCGCCCTTGTTCACCAGCCCTTGCAGCTTCAATTGCTGCGTTGAGCGCCAACAGATTAGTTTGCTCCGCGATACCCCTGATAACATCCAAAATAGAACCAACCGATTCTGTTTCTTGTTCAAGATTCTCAATGGTTTTGCTAACATTTTCTATTTTACCAACTAGACCTTCCATTGCTTGCTGTGTTGCAACGACAACTTGAACACCTGAATTAGATTGAGAATCCGCATCGGTCGCAGCATCCGCTGCGAGTTGAGCACTTTGGGTTATTTCAGCAATCGTAGCAGCCATTTCATTCATCGAAACAGCACTATGACTGAGTTGCTCCATTTGGTTGTCCGCCCCTTGTTTGGACTGGGCAGTGATAGCACTAAGTGTTTCCGACGAGGAAGATAATGCATGAGTGGAGCTTTGAATTTCTGCAATGATGACTTTGAGTTTGTCAGCCATATTGCGCATCGCCAAATAAATACCACTGACCGACTCTCCCCTGTCAAATTGAATAGTAAGGTCTCCACTGGCAATCCTTGATGCCACTTCTGCAATTTCTTTTGGCTCTCCGCCAATCGGAGTTTTAATTAAACGCGTAATATACCAGCTTAAAAAACAGCCTAGCAGGATCACAATACATGCAACAACAATAATAGAATTCACTGTGTTTTCACTTTGTGCTTGAGCAACTGGCCCCAGTTTGTCTTGCTTGTTTTTAATCGACTCTTTAATACGCCCTAAATAGTCCGCAATACTTTGACCATTTTTGTTAAGTGAGCCAGCTATTAACTGGTTCCTCTCAGTGATAATTCGCTGAACTTCGTTTACCCCCTGAGAGTAACGCTCACCCAGTGATCCTGTACTTGCAAGCAGACGTTTGGATACGTCGTCGGTAAACTCTGACTTAGATTGGTTTAGTAAATCCTTCTCTTGCTTAAGTTCTTTCATTGCTCTTTCATAGTCTTCAGGTAGGTTACTCACTAAGAATTTACTGACAAATAATCGCCCTAATAACAGCTTTTCTTGCATATGAGCCGCAATATCCAACCCTTTAAAATCATTGCGTTCGACACTTAAATCCATCAGCTGAGTAACATTTTTGCGCATTTGAGGACCTATTTGATCCAGTGTATTGTTAACCACTGAATCTCTGCGACGGTAAAGCGTTAGGATTTGTTTAAAGTTAGCTTCATATTCAGTTAAAGCCTCCTCACTTTTCTCTACTAGCGAGACTAATTCAGGTGTAGTTAGGACCTCTCTAGCTTCAAGGAAGTCTTTATGTAATTGCTCAGTTTTTTGTTCAAATTGGCGTACATCTTCTTGAGACTGTTGTTTGAGAAAATTTAAGACATTGACTCTGGTTGACAACAAGTTTGCCTCCAAACTACTTGCAAGATTACTTGCCCTAGCTAAACTCCGATATTCGACAAAATTACTAAAACCACCGCTCAACCCGACATAAGCCACTCCAGAGAGCATTATCATTAGAGCGATCATGATTCCAAATGAAACCGATAATTGCTGACCTAACTTTAACTTTGTAAGCATATAACAACCCTAAACATCGTATTCACGGATAGACTAGTAGCAACTCGAGCAGACGCTACTTGTATTTAATACAATAATCATTGACGTGAATCATCATTTAGTAAAGGTATGTACCGATTAAAAAACAACTTAGGGGAACGCCGATATATCGCACTTATCGCATTTAAAAGGAGCAGTAATTTGTTGATGGTTAATATTAGTTAGAGCGGGATAGCGTATGTTACACGACAAAAATTCGTTATGACCGAGAGAATGCTATTATTTATTCTCTTTAAAACACAAAAGTCTAATTTCGTTAAAAACTAAAATTAAGCTTTCTTAGGACGTTCAATCACGTCAACTAGCGTCCAAGATTTTTTCTTATACCAATTTGCTTAATTAAGAGATCTATTTTGAGGCAAAAATTTTGCTAGTTAGTTGTTCTAAATAAAAAGTTTTTACGCAGTTAGCGCCTGACTTATTCCCTCAAATTGAATAAGTATCAAGGCAAATTGTTATTAAAGATTAGCGCACATTCGCGAATAGCCACGACGTCACCTGTGAGTAGCAGTGTTGTTTTCATCATGTGTGTGCAACCTATTTGTACACTTGACGCTTGCTTTTCTAATGGAAGGTAACGCAGCTCTATTATGTTCAATAACAACAGTGATTGACTTATCCACTTTATCCGCTAACAACACTACATCGTACAGCACAGGTCTAACCACTCACCGTAGCCAGCCTTCTGGCAACTTTTACACAAACTATAAATAAACACGACTCAACTCAGGCAGCTAAGTAGTCGAGTCTCCATGAAATAATTTCCTTTTCAGTATTTTAGCGTTGACTTTCCAACCCGTTCGAAGTTGATGATATACACCCTGGGTACGCCAGGCTCTATATGGCTCGATATGTGTCTCTATGTAATTCCAAGCTTTCGGACAAATATTGAATGCCTGAAGTTGCTCTAGGTTCACATCACCAAAACCCTTGAATGCATTAATCTTGTTCTCAATATGAATCACAGACATCCACATTGGTTTTTTTCGTACAGTCTTCACTTGCTTAATTTCCGACCAATAACCATGGCGCTCATTACACCAAATCGTTTTATACTCTTTACTTGTCTCAATTAGACTTAAAAATGGATTATGCACGTGCGCATGTTTGGCAAATCTCACTTTTGGGGCTACTTGAAGTGTAAAGCCATCAATAAAATCTACAGCCAAAAAGCTCTGTTGATCAAACTGTGCCTGTACTTCCTTTATATAGTCCTGATGTAAACAGTCATCATTATCCAGACGTGAAGTAATCAAATATGGCTGGGTTAATCGTGCATTTAACTCTCGTTGTATTGCTGGTAAAAAATCCTCCATTCCATCAGCATAAATAGGTATGAATGCTCGGAACTCAGAAGCTAAACGATCTATGGTTTCGCGAAACTCAGGAGCAGTCGATACGTCAAAGAAGACGAGCCAATTAAAATTTTGCTCCGTTTGTGCTTTCACTGAAGAGAAACAATAGTGTTCAAATAGCTCTAACCGATTTCTCATCCACTCATCGGTTAGGACTTGTGTTTTAGATTTCGTTTCTAGCCAATCTTTCTTACGCAAATTAAAACGGGTTAGTACAAAGTGTTGGAACATGTATAAACTCTGGAAATTGGAGAATATATCTGTAACTAAAAAGCATACAAAACCAGAATATAGAAAATACTCCGCGAAAATTGTCAGATAGATCCACTAACTAAATAAGATGTGAATTGCTATTGATTGCTGGTTAAGGCTAACTAAAAAGATCGCCTAAGTATCCTTCTTCACACCAGATAAACGGACATAGAAACTAACACCAAACACCCTAAGTTTCAACCATACTAAGCCGCAAAACATATCGCTCAAAAATATACGTCGTGCTTGGTAATTGTTAATATCGCAAAGGTAACGCTATCTTCTTTAGCTAATGTCTGACGCTCATTTATCCCCTTAATGCTTTTTATAAAGAGTACCGTAGATAGGGTGGTTAATCTGACGCTCGATAGCTATTTATAAAAATTATCCAGAAACGCAAAAGCCCCAGCTAATGCCGGGGCTTTATAAAAGTCTAATTTAGTTAAAAACCAAAATTAAGCTTTCTTAGGACGTTCAATCTCGTCAACTAGCGTCCAAGATTTTTTCTTAGAGATTGGCGCACATTCGCGAATAGTCACGACGTCACCTGTGAGTAGCTGTGTTGTTTTCATCGTGTGCGTGCAACTTAGTTGTACGCTTGATGCTTTCTTTCTATAAAGAGTACCGTAGATAGGGTGGTTATACCAATTACACTAAGTCTCCAATCAATTTGAAGGGTGAAATACCATATTAGCGTCGTTAAAAATTTCTCATTTAGAACAACTAAATAGCAAAATTTTTGCCTAGCTACTAAAGCTATTTCTCCGCTTCAAATTGCTCATTTACCTAATACAATTGGTATTAATCTGACGCTCGATAGCTATTTATAAAAATTATCCAGAAACGCAAAAGCCCCAGCTAATGCCGGGGCTTTATAAAAGTCTAATTTAGTTAAAAACTAAAATTAAGCTTTCTTAGGACGTTCAATCACGTCAACTAGCGTCCAAGATTTTTTCTTAGAGATTGGCGCACATTCGCGAATAGTCACGACGTCACCTGCTAGTGCTGTGTTGTTTTCATCGTGTGCGTGCAACTTAGTTGTACGCTTGATGAACTTACCGTAGATCGGGTGTTTAACCTGACGCTCGATAGCAACAACGATTGACTTGTCCATTTTGTCGCTAATTACACGACCTTGTACAGTACGGATCTTATCGCTCATTATGCACCTGCCTTCTGGTTGATAACCGTTTTCACACGCGCAATATTGCGA
>NZ_JAKEVK010000080.1:0-18200 GCF_022398435.1 Pseudoalteromonas sp. Isolate6
CGGGGAAATAGCTTTAGTAGCACCGCTCTCGCGTCCTGCTACCGCTAAGGTACCTATATCCATATAGGCAAGGCAAAAATTTTGCTATTTAGTTGTTCTAAATGAGAAATTTTTAACGAAGCTAATATGCTATTTCACCCTTCAAATTGATTAGAGAATTAATTCAATTGGTATAACTAGCAAAAACTAAAATGATGTTAAAAATGCCGACGTAAAGTCGGCATTTTTGTTCTAAAACCACATTTGCTTTGTCAAAATTGGTAGCTCACTGTTGCTTTAATGTTTCTTCCAAGCTCTGCGGGGTCGTTCGCTTCACTTGCTGGCGCGCGCAAATAACGCTTATCCGTTAGGTTGTCTACACCAAGTCGGGCAGAGAAACCTGATAATACTCCCTCGCCTTGGTATTTTACGTTGAAGTTGTAGATAGTATAGGTACCGGTACCGTATCCGCGTGTGATGAGATCTTCGCTAAGGCGCTGTTGAGCTCTGTAGTGTAATAATTGAAAACCCAGATTTAAATTACTATTCAATTGATAATTGGTATTCCAAGTAAGCTTATCTGCTGGTGCTTCAGAATATGGTTGGCGCGTATAGTCAATAGTGCCTAAAAAGAAACTAGGTACACCGACGACATCCATATTCATAGAGGCGTACCCAAGGTAGATATCTAATTTTTTGAATGAATACTGTGCTTCAATTTCAATACCATGACTGAATAACTTACCAATATTTTTTGCACTGTAGTCACGATGTGTGGCGACAGGCACACCATTGCTGGGCTTAGGACCGGGTGAGCCGAGTTGCTTATTGCCGCTTTCATCGATGTAATACATAAAAGGTACATTGTCGATGTAATTATTTATCTCACTATCGAAGTACATGGCTTTTACGCTGAAATTATCCGCGAAGGATAAGTCCTGCCAGCTCAAACCAAAACCAACTTCGTAGCTTTGAGAGTCTTCGGCTTTTAAATCTGGTTGCGGTTCGCTAAAGCAAATTTTTCCACCAATATGACATCTCCATTCGTCTTTTTTGTACAACTCTTGGAGCGAAGGGGCTCGGAATGCCTCTGCGGCTTTAGCATAAAAATTAAGATAATCCGCGACTTTAAAAGTTACTCCCAACTCGCTAGAGAGCTCAGAATCATCATTATCGGAATAGGTGACAAAGTGATTACTTGAACGGGTGTATTTATCGAATCTCACACCACCTGTCAGGAGTAATCTCTCATTTAAAAACTGACTTTGATCGATAACAGAAATAGACCAATTCGAGGCATCGCTATCGCCATAGTAAGTTGATTTATCAGTAGGGTTTTCGTCCCATTGTTGTTGATCGAAGCTTTCGGACTCGTACTGCGCTTCAATGGCTAATTTGTGCTTTATCTTGCCGTTGAAGGTAGCCAAGTTAGCAACTCTCAGGCCTTTACGCGTACTTTCTCCATTTTTTTCACCATCATAGTTAATTTTGTTGCTGCCGCGTTCAATATAACCTTTGGTGATTTCATCATAGGTTTTGCGCGAATAGAATGCTTGTACATCCAAGTCGATCAGCTCGCTAGCTCCTTGATATGTATAGTTGAGCATTCCTTCCAAATAGTCATTTTTGTAATCTTCAGCAAGCGTAGGATAGGCCAATGCTAAATCGATGCGCTGGGCATACGGCTGATCGATTGACTCGGTTTTACTGTAATCAATTTTACTGCTCAAAGTATGGTATTCATCGATGTACCATGTATTTTTAAGCGCGAGGTTTTGACGTTTTGACTGATTCTTTATTTTACTGATCTGCTGGATACTATCATCTTCTGAGGCTTTGGTGTCTGCCACTACATCAATATCGTTAAACTCCACTTGGCCAATAGACAGGACGGTATCACTCTGATCATTTAGGTGAAATAGACTAACGTTAATATCGTTGGCATCCGACACAGATAAATGGGTGACCGAAGCTTTGCCGCCAAAGCCATGCTGATCATTTAGATAATCAGCAGCGTTCTTGGTAACCAGACGTATACTTCCCCCGATTGCCCCAGAGCCAACGGTTAAAGAATCGGCACCTCGTAATACTTGCACTTGCTTCAATTGATCTGGGTTTATTCCCAAAGAATTAATTTGCGCGATATTTTGGCTGCCGTCGGAATCAATCTTGCGCTTCACATTGTCTACAGAGATGTGTATTCGTTCACCGTACAGTCCTCGAATGGCGGGTTGTCCAGAGAGCGGAGTCACGCTACCAAATAGTTCAACATTGGGGAGAGTCTTGAGTAATTGGTTTAGATCTGACGCTTGTTGCCGTGCTATTTGTTCTTCCGTTAGTGCAGAAACTGACGCGGCAACATCATGGTTCAATGTTGCTAATTTATGTCCCAATACCTCAATTTTTTCAATATCGGAATTGGTCGACGAAGGTGCTTCAGCATATGTATTCCAGCCGCAGAACGTTGCAAGAATGGATAAAGAGAGAGTAGAGAGTTTCATATTATTAATCCTTAATAAAAACAATTACCATTTGCAGTTGCGGCGTGGATGTTAGTTGTTATAAGATCTAATTGCAATAACTAATTACTTATAGTTATATAGTTAAAGGCGTTACTATTCTGACTTTTAAGGAAAAAATATGAAGATAAACAAATTACTCTGTGGTTTCGTTGTCACACTTTTTGTATCAACAGCAGACGCTAAAACAAATGAATTTGGCGGTGGTGCGAACATGAACAAGCTCGTAACAGCTGCAGACGTACTGAAAAACACAGAGCGGTATACGGGAAGTGAGATCACGCTATCAGGTGAAGTGGTCAAAGTGTGTAAAAAGCGTGGTTGTTGGATGACGCTGAAAGTAGATAATGGCGAGGAGATAAACGTAAAGGTACGTGATGGCGATATGGTTTTCCCAATGTCTGCCATTGGTAAGCGCGCTTATGCGACCGGCGTCCTTGAGCAGTTTGAGTTAAATATTGAGAAAACCAAGCGTTATTTAGCCCACAGAGCACACGAAAATGGCGAGGTGTTTGATGAAAGCGAAGTTACCGAGGGAATGAGTTTAGTTAGGCTTAAGCCTAATGCAGTAACTATTCTAGAAACTAAATAAATGCTATTTTACAAGTACAGCGTACTCAAAGTTTGTGCGCTGTGAGCTTGGACTGATAACCACTTGATAAGTTTCTGCGCCAAGCATTACATAATTAACCTTACCCACCTTGAGTGGCTTTGGCGTGGTCTCTAAGTCCATAATCCAGACACCCGTTTCGGTATCCGGAGCCAAGTTTATTAAGGTTCTACCGGCGTTATTTGGAATATACAAAGCGGCATTACTACTTTTGCCCCATATCGCTTTTAGTTTTTGGTTTTCAGAAACCAAGGTGTAGTTAGCAGGGCCTGACGGACGAATATCCGTTTGGCGTTTAACTACACATTGCTCGCATGCAATTGAGGGAGCTGAAAGGTGAGTTTGCAGCTGTCCATTAAAGATGATCCCTTCTGAGGCAATTTTCCATAGCGACTGCCCTTCTGCCAATTGATGGCATCCTGATATCAGCAGAGCTGAAAACATAATGCTGTAATATTTATGGATAATGGACACTTGAACACCAAATCAAAACTCGTCAAATCGGTACAAATTTTAGCTAATCTTAAGCGTCAATATAAGGTCCGAACGTTAACGAATGTAAAAGGTATCTTCATTAAGTATTAAGCTTAACTGCTACAGCCACTGCCGCAACTTGAGCCACTACTGCAACTTAAGTTTGAAGAACTTGATGATGATGAGGAGCTGTCGCCACTATCCATTGAAGTACATCCGATGTGACCTGCATAGGTTGTGCTGCTGGAATCGCCCTTGGTAACAGGTTCACGAAAGTCAGTTGCTGAGTAGTAATACCCATTTGGGATGTTGAGTAAGGCATCCAGTGCGAATAATATTGGTAAAGCAGCTGGCCTACGCGGGGATATGCGCTCGATGCTACAACAGGCTCGCCATGTCTTACGTAGGCTGAGTTGCGCTTTGTTTTTCCCTTTCATCGCTTCTGATGGGCAATGATGTAAGAAACGGCCAAAAGCCTCGTAGCAAAAGGATTGATACTCTTGAGTGTGTAAAATAAATTCATGCCACAGCGCATCGACAACCCGAGAGGGCATAGCCAAGGATTGATCTTCGAGCAATAAATTCGCTTGGAAAAACTGCTTGAGACCAAATTCAACCTGTGTCAGTTGCTCATCGGTAAGCTCAGGATAATGGTGACTGAGTTTGGGTCTTAAATGCGCGAGGTCGTAATCTTGTATAAACGTACGTCTATGAGCTATCGTTTTTACTTTTTGATATTGTAATACACCAACAAAGACCACAAATGCTGCGACAAGTATAAGAAAGCCAATCATGTTATTTCCCTATATTTTTGCGTCCTAGACTGACCGAATGTATAGAATGTGTCAATAACGGGAAATATTAGAAGCAAGTTTTCTTGCTTCTAATTGATTGTAAGTTTCTTAAATACTCTGTTTGACGTACTCTCCAGGGGCATCGTAAATTCCTGGTTGTTCATCACTTTGTGCGGCACGGGCTGGCACTTGTTCTGGGCTTATTTGATGTAGCCACTGTGCCCAGTGTGACCACCATGATCCACTTTCATGTTTTGCCGAAGCGAGCCACTGGGCGGGGTTTTCTTGGCCTTGTCCATCAAACCAATAACCATATTTGTTTGCACTTGGCGGGTTGACCACTCCGGCAATATGGCCAGACTCCCCAAGCACAAAGGTGAGTGGGCTGCTGAGCTTTTTAGCCCCCTCAAAAGTGCCTTGCCACAGCGCAATATGATCGTCACGGGTCGAGAGAAAGTAGACCGGTTGCTTTACTTTACTGAGGTCAATTTTAGCGCCACGAATACTGACAGACTTGTCTTCAATAAGCTGATTATTGAGATATAAGTCTCGTAAAATAAAGTTGTGGCAGGCCGCGGTTAGATTTGTACTATCACTATTCCAGTAGAGTAAATCTAAGTCGGCAGGCGCTTTGCCTTTGAGGTAGTTATTGACGAAGTAATTCCAATACAAGCTGTTTTCTCTCAGCATACTAAAAGAAGTACCAAGTAGGTGCCCCGACATCACGCCATTTTTATTATTATACTGCTCTAGTGCGTTAATGGTGGGCTCATTGATAAATGCACCAAGTTCTCCAGGCTGCGAGAAATCTAAAATCGTGGTCAGTAAGGTTGCACTTTTTACTCTTTGCTTTATGCGTTTAGCAGCAATATAGGCCATACATGTAGTAAGTAGAGTACCGCCGATGCAATAACCTACAGTATGGATTTGCGTTTCACCTGTTTGCTTTTCGGTTTGCTCTAAAGCACATAACACACCATCGACGACATAGTCGTCAAACGCAATATTTGCCATGCTTGGATCAGGGTTTTTCCATGACATCATTAACACGGTATACCCTTGTTCAAGTGCCCATTTAACCAAGGAGTTATCTGCTCTCAAGTCCAAAATATAGTATTTATTCACAAATGGCGGCACGATAAGCAGGGGAGTCTTGTGCACTTGCTCTGTAGTTGGATGGTATTGGATCAGTTCAAATAAGTGATTTTGGAATACCACTCTACCTGGCGTACAAGCAAGGTCTTCTCCAAGTGTATACGCATTTTCATTAGTCATGCTGACTCGAAGCATTTCAGTACTTTTGGCTAAATCTTTTTTTAAGCGTGCCAGTCCATCGAATAGATTCTGCCCGTTACTTTCTAGCGTCAGCTTAAGTAGTTCTGGATTAGTTGAAACAAAGTTGCTCGGTGATACTGAATTCACGGACTGTCTTGCAAAAAACGCTAATCGTTCTTTAAGTTTTGGGTCGAGACCTGGAGTATTTTCAATGGTGTTTTGTAGCGATTGTCCAAACCAAAGATAGCTTTGTTTAAGGTAGTTAAACCAAGGATTTTCTTGCCAATCTGGGTCTATAAAGCGTTTGTCTCCACGCTCAGGGCTAATAATGTCTTCTTTCTCACCGGCAGTTTGTGGCATAAAACTGTTTTGAAAAATAGCAAACTGAGTTTGCCACCACGCATTTTGCTGTTTAATAAAGGTTTCCGGTTGCTGATTGAGTGCACTGAGCCAACTTTGTAAGTCGGCTTGGTTTTGCTCATTTAATGCATTTTGTAATGGATTCTCTTTACCAAAATTTGTCGCTGCGAGCTGCCACAATTCTTGGTTATATTGCCACCACGCAGTTAACCCTTGCCCAATATTTTCTTGAGTGCCCATACAGGTAGATCCTTTGTGTTGTTTGAACGGGTAAGGCGACCTAAGTCGCCCAAAATTGCAGGTTATTGCGCTTTCGCTGTTTTTAGCGTTTCTTTACCAAGAGATTCTAAGCTGTCTTTAAATTCTTGACCTAATTGAGAAAGCTTTTGACCATCTTGGATCATCTGTTGGCTTAGAGCGTTTAACGCGTTCAGCTGACTTGCGTTGAAATCCATCATAGATT
This sequence comes from Pseudoalteromonas sp. Isolate6, assembly GCF_022398435.1. NCBI lineage: Bacteria > Pseudomonadati > Pseudomonadota > Gammaproteobacteria > Alteromonadales > Pseudoalteromonadaceae > Pseudoalteromonas > Pseudoalteromonas sp. Isolate6. Next base: position 6,475 of record NZ_JAKEVK010000080.1, read on the forward strand.
TTGCATCTTTGATTTCAGTCGCTTGCTTTAGCTGCTCAATGGATGTTTTAGTGATCTGTTCAGCCGAGTGCAGCTGAATTTTGGATAGTGCTTCGATGTTTTTTGCCACGATTTGGTTAAACTGTACCGCTGGTGCAAAAAATTGCTCAGTTTGTTCGTTGAATGTTTTGAATAAATCGCTGTACATGGTCTTTTCCTTGTTATCGATTAAATTAACACAATGGATGATAGTGATCAGTTAGCACCACCGAACATCAGGTACAGCTCGCTCCCTCGGTGGTATTTAGGTTATTGCATATATAGGCCGCCATTGAGCGACAGGGTTTCGCCAGTAATGTAACCGGCTTCTTTTGATGCTAAGTACGCAACTGCGGCTGCAACTTCGTCAGGCGTGGCTAAACGCTGCATCGGTACTTGTGCTTTTATGCTATTTAGCACGTCTTCACGCATGGCGCTTACCATAGGCGTTTCTGTGTAGCCCGGTGCTACAGCATTGACGGTAACACCGCTTCTTGCACCTTCATAGGCCAGTGCTTTGGTAAACCCAATCATGCCTGCTTTTGCGGCGGAATAATTAGCCTGCCCAAACTGACCTTTTAGGCCATTAACGCTAGAGATATTAACGATACGACCTCGCTTCTTTGCGCACATTGCCGCAAAGACCGGGTTGGTCATATTAAAGAGGGAATTTAAATTGGTGTTGATCACCTCGCTCCACTGCGCGTGGGTCATTTTTTTAAACGCTGAATCGCGTGTGATCCCGGCGTTGTTTACGAGTAGATCGACATTACCAAATTCTTGTAGAACCTGAACCATCGCTGTGTGGCATTGTTCAGCGTGCGTTACATCCAAAAATAAGGGTTTTACCGCAGCTGGATTTATTTGTAGCGTGTTAAGCCAGAGGTCAAAGTCGGCCTCATTACGCCTTTCACTTGCTATCGCGACAACAAAAAAATCTTTTTCAATGAGTGTTTTTGTAATAGCAGAACCAATCCCACCAAAGGCACCAGTCACCACCGCAATTTGTTTGTTTTCCATAACGCTCCCGCGAAAAAAGAGGCTATACCAACATACTTCCTAGCCGAGTTAGCTTAATTAGTATTTTTGCTGGTATTTATGACAAATTGGTCGCGAGTTGATGTCAGTTTGAAGACAGCGGAAACGAAATTAGGAACGCACAACATAAATTTAATTAAGTTTTATTTAGTTTTTCCGATATATAGCAAACAGTGTCTATCCCAAGGAGTGAAAATGGATATTCAAATACATCAAGGTGGCTTACCACCGTTACAGCAACAGACTGAATTGAAATCACAAGGCTCAGCTCAAGTTGCCGCTAACCAGATAAAGACGAAATCACCAAGTGATACGGAAGAAAAGCAAGAGATACCTGCGATGCTCTCCAAAGAGCTTGATGATGAAGCAGCAGGTTATAAGGAAGATAACCCTGTATTTAAAGAGGATTATGAAAACTTAGAAAAGGCAATGGACCTTATTCAAGCGCAAATTCGTAAACTCCAAGAAAGAATTAATAAGCTGATGCAATCCCAAGAACAGCGCTTTTTAAGAGTCGAACAACACCCCGACGCGACTAATGATGAGCAGCAAGCTGTAATCGAACACGTAGGCAGCAAAAAGTACCGTGACCAAACAACCGTGGATGAAGTGGAAGTGCTTGAAGAACAGCTCTCCGAATTTAAACAGCAAGAAGCGGAGCTTCGCATTCAGATGTTAAAGATGATTTTGGCGGAGCGAGAGCGATTAGAGGAGCTCAAACGTAAAGGAAAGCGGTAACTTTTTACCACTAAAAGGTAACAGTATGTTGTATAAGTAATTTTTGAGAGTTATATTTCGTTGGATAATTTTTTTGGAAATAGTGTGTGGCGTGCCAACTATATCCATTTAGAACAATAAGCGCACCAGAAAAATAAAGTGTATCATATTCGGGAAATAAGGAGTTTAGAACGTGCAATATCAAGAGTCAGAGTTGTTTTATAGTGGCCTTTTTGATGAGCTTTTCCCCATATTACGTTCAATTACGGGACCAGGCTTGCGTCAGAGTTATGATATCTTCTCTCGTTATATGCCCTTGACAGTTCAGTCTATCCCGACAGGTACCTCGGTGTTTGATTGGACAGTTCCACAAGAGTGGCACTGTAATGATGCATACCTTCTAGATCCGGATGGGCAAAAAGTCGCCGATATGAAACGTTTAAATCTGGAAGTGGTAAATTACTCTGAGCCTGTAAATACTGAGATTGAGCTCGAAGAATTACAAAACCACCTTTACAGCCTTCCTGAATTACCGAATGCCATTCCATATGTGACCAGCTATTACAAAAAAAGGTGGGGGTTTTGTGTATCTCAGAATATTCGGGATAATTTAAAACCCGGCACATATAAAGCGGTCATTGACAGCGAATTTGTTGATGGTCATTTGGATATTGCACAGACTGTCCTTGAGGGAGAGTCAAAAAAGGAAATCCTGCTTAGTTCTTATTTATGTCATCCATCAATGGCAAATAATGAAATCAGTGGACCTTTGGTACTGCTCGGTTTATATCACCGAATTAAGCACTGGCCAAAGCGACGTTATTCGTATCGCTTTGCTTTGCATCCAGAAACAATTGGTAGTTTAGGGTTGCTTCATTTAGAGGGCGATTACTTAAAGGAAAATTTAGTTTCAGGTCTTGTAATTAACTGTATGGGTGGTGAGCCTGAAGAATTAGTATTCAAGCATAGTCGTAACGATAATGGATTGTTAGATAAACTGCTATATCACCTTAATGAACATGGCTTTCACCACCAAAACATTCCATTCAGTCCATTAAGTGGTTCAGATGAGCGTCAATACAATTCGCCAGGTTTTCAATTTCCAGTATGTTGCGTGAGTCGATGTTTTCATGCAGGTTACAATGAGTATCATACTTCGTTAGACGATAAAGAAAATATGGGGATTAAACCGATATTGGATAGTATCGACAAACTTGAGAAGATTCTTATTGCGTTGGAGCAGACAGCAACGTTCGAGAACAAGTTTCCTTATGGTGAACCAAATTTAGGCAAGCGAGGGCTGTATCCGACATTGAGCTTTTTCAGCAAAGAAAGAGTTGGCCAATTAGAAGAGTTGAATCATATCAGGATGCTACTCAATTATAGCGATGGAAAGCATGACACAATAGATATTGCGAACTTATCGGGTTGTAGTGTAGTAGATATGGAAAGTGCGCTCAGTAAACTGGAGCAACAAAGTGTTCTTGAAATGCTTTAGAAGCGGAATGATAGCCAGGCTTTAAGCTTGTGCTATCATTTTTTAAACTAGTTATTATACAACTTCAACATCATACTTTTTAAGTATGTTTTTCCCTTCTCCGTATGAACTAAAGTCTATGATATCTTCCATTTCTAACATGATATCAAATGCATCTTCTAATTCTGCAACTAGTCCCATGTGACCGACTGAGTCCCACTCTGGAATTGCTTGATAGCCGAAGTCATCGGTGAGCTGTGCTTCAGTGATGTCAAAAGCTGTAATAAAGGCCTGATTGTACTTTTCTAAGTTACTCATTTATTGTTCCTATTTGACGACGAGCAATGACTATTATTGTGAAAGAATATTCGTTGACTATCAATAGCATCTATAAAAGAATGTCTGTATCTTGATATATTAAAACACACTTGCCATGACAGAATACTATAATGCACTCGTAGTGGAAAAAAAACCTCCAAGAGAATTTGCATATCGAGTTAAAAGCTTGCCAGTAACACATCTACCTAGTTCTGAAGTACTCGTAAAAGTGCACTATTCCTCTTTAAATTATAAAGATATTTTATCCTGCCAGGGCAATCCTGCTGTGACTCGCCGCTTCCCTCATACTCCGGGGCTTGATGCAAGTGGGGTAGTTGAGCAATCAAATTCAGCTCTTTTTAAAAGAGGCGATAGAGTAGCTGTGTTTTGCACACCAATGGGGATGCATTATCAGGGCGGTCTTGCAGAGTATATATGCGTACCCGCTGAATGGCTCATCCGATTGCCAGAAAATATGTGCCTAGAGGAAGTAATGGTATATGGAACCGCTGGGTATACAGCGGCACTTGCCGTTGAAGCAATCGAAAAGCATGGTATCGACAAGTCAGTTAGTAAGGTGCTGGTAACTGGAGCCAGCGGTGGTCTTGGCAGTATCGCTGTATTACTTCTCAAGCATCTTGGTTATGACGTTGAAGTGAGTGTAACTCGGGAAAATGGTAAAGTTTTCCTTGAGAATTTAGGGGTCACTGCTGTTGTTGATTTAAATGCGTCAGATGTGAAGACGACACAAAACTTATTGCCCTCAAGGTGGCAGGCAGTCATAGATGTGGCTGGTGGAGATGTGCTCGCTTGTATTTTAAAGCAGGTATCAGAGAATGGCATTGTTGTGAGCACAGGGCTTGTTGCGGGGACGCATTTTGAGACAAATGTATTACCTTTTATTCTTCGTGGGATTAGCCTAATAGGTATCAACGCGGAAGGAACCTCGGTCGAAAGTAGAAAGAGTCTACTGATAAAACTGGCCTCAATTTGGCGAAGTTCTGCGCTTTGCGATGTCTACAAAAAAGTGAAATTAGCAGGGGTCAGTTGTGCTATTGAAAACTTTAAGGAGCAGAATATATATGGCAGAGTTGTAGTGGATATGGAGGCTAAATGATGATGAAAACTGCGGAACAAATATCTACCGCTTTGGATATAACCACCCCTTTTTTAATGATCGATAATTACGAGTTGATTGAGAAAGGGAAAACGGCTATTGCGACAAAGTCTATCTCAGTTGATGATTGGTTTTTTGAGTGTCATTTACCAAAATCTGGAGTCATGCCAGGCACATTGCAAATCGAAGGTATGTTACAAACGTTGGTGCTACTGATTTACGACTCTTTTGAGCACGGAGAGCATCGGGCTTATGTAAACAATATTAACGTTAAACTGATGAAGGCAGTCACAGTGACCAATTGCTCGGAGTTGCGCTATGAAGCAACCATACTTTCTATGAGAAGGGGGATATGTAAGGGCGAAGTAATTGCTTTGTGTGACGGCACAAAAATTTGCGTAGGCACATTTAGTTATGCTTCTCCACACTTAATGGCGGTACCTAAGTCAGCTGAATGATTTACGACCAATAGCCTGAATTAACTGTTGGTCGTAAAAGGGCATTAATTATCAGCAGCTTTGGGTATTAATTAGCGCGTTTAACTCTTTGGTATACAGTTTATCTGCGACCTTTCCGGTGATCACTTCATGCTCTTGTTTCATCGGTCCAAAGTAATCAACATATCGATTGTTTCCACTATTTAGATCTTGCAACATCATTTCATGTGCACAGAGTAGGTTGATGCTGTGAATGAGAAGAGGTCTTTTTAGTGTGGATAAGAGTTGGGATTCAATAACTGCTGCTTCTCTAAAAGCTCTATCTCCAGTATGGGTTAAAGAAGAAAAGTCACAGATATCTAAGTCTCGAACATAAAACTGAGTTTCAATGTGCTGCTCTTTGGTGTTGTGTAAGAGCAGTGAACCTGAAAATGTTTTGACGTAGCGATAATCAACATCGGCACAATGCTCAGCATGGTGAATGCTTGAGAGTGATTTTACATAGTGATGCCCAACACAGGTGAGCTGAGTGTTGTTTTTTATCACCCACTCAAAAATGGAATCGGGTCCAGTGCTTTTAGCGATATAATTTTGTGTGAGGGAGGGGTAGGCGTGGCCAAAAACTAAAAATGAATAAAATGGTTGTTGAACTCTATGTTGCGGATATTGGGCTAACAACATTGCACCAAAAACACCGGTTTGTACTTCACTCTTGTAGGGAGAAAACGCTTTACTGTGAGGAAAACTAAAGTAAAACGACGAAATAAGTAAAGACTCATTAGGTTTGAGTTGTGCTACCAATGAATCAACAATATACACTGCAGCTTTGTGGGCTTCTGTGTGCTTTACACCTGTTGCAGCAATCAGCATGCGAAAATCAACTGACAACCAATATACATCACTTTGACATTGATTAAAGCTCAATTGTACTGCTGATACGATATTATCAAGCGCTTGAGTGACAGAATGATGATTATGTTCAAATTGCATCTTTAATCCAATTACTTAGTGAGAAATGTTTCTGCTTTTTGAGCTATTGATTTTGCGTCCAACCCTTGCTCGCCAAGCATATAATCGTAATCACCTGTTTTTATGTATGCATCGGGTAGGGCAACAGAAAGGTGACGAATACCACAGCCCAGAGGCGATAAATATTCAGCAATGGCGCTACCAAGGCCTCCAATTTTAGAGTGTTCCTCGACGGTGATAATAGGTCTGCCTTTCGCAATGATTTCTTGCAGTCTAGCTTCATCCAAAGGTTTGATAGTATGCATGTTAATGACGGATGCCGATATTCCTTGCTCCGCGAGTAATTCGGCGGCCTGCAAAGACTGGTAAACCATTGAGCCACAAGCGATAAGAGTTACATCAGCCCCTTCCCTAAGCAGAATTGATTTTCCTATTTCAAATTCATAATCATCTGTGTAGACGATTGGACAGTTTGCTGTGCCTGTGAGGCGTATATACATGGGGCCTTTGAAACTGGCAGCAGATTCTACTAACTTCACGACTTCGACACAGTCTGCAGGGGATACAACGGTTAAATTTGGGATAGCACGCATGACCGCCATATCTTCGATTCCGAAGTGAGAGTTCCCCAAAAAGCCCATGCTTATTCCACCACCGATTGCGACAGCTTTAACATTTAGCTCCATGTAGCCCAAATTCATTCGAATTTGTTCGCTTGCCCGCATGGCGATAAAGGGTGAAAAGGAAGAGGCAAAAACATTGTACCCCTCCTTTGCAAGTCCTGCTGCTACGCCAATCATGTTTTGCTCTGCAATACCAGCATTAAGAAACTTATCTGGGTAGGTCGTGCGAAAACGTTCTAACCCAGATGAACTTGCCAAATCAGCTGACATTACCATAAGGTCATCGTGCTTATCTGCTATGGCAAGAATAGCTTGACCATACACCCCTCTCGGACCGAGTCTTGCCCACTGACGTGCACTTTTAGACGTTATTTCCATTGTCGCTCCTTTCGTTATTTGAATTATTGAGGGCAGCGACAGCTGCTTCGTGATTAGTTTTAGTTAGACGATTGTGATGCCATGAGTTATCGCCTTCCATAAAAGAAACACCTTTTCCTTTAATCGTATTAGCGACGATGGCTTTAGGCTTATTTAGAGGATCTTCTTCAAAAGCTTCAACAATGGCATCAATATCATGACCGTCAACTTCAATAACATGCCAGCCAAAAGCACGAAATCGTTCTGCCATATTGTCGATGTGAAGTACATCTTTTCCAAAGCCATCATTTTGTTGTTTGTTGTAGTCTATGATAGCGGTTAGGTTGTCCAGCTTTAGGTGGGATGCCAACATTGCAGCTTCCCATACGGAGCCTTCATTGGTTTCACCATCACCAACTAATGTATAGGTATGAAAAGGCTTTGCTTGTTTTTTAGCCGCGAAAGCGATTCCGACCGCCATTGATATGCCGTGACCCAAACTACCATTAGAGGACTCAATCCCTAAATCAAGATTCATCACGGGGTGGGCGATTAGATCACTGCCATTTTGTTGAAAGGTATCAAAAACTTCTTGAGAAATGATGCCTGCGCCAAGCAGTGCAGGATAAAATCCAAGTACACCGTGGCCCTTACTTAAAATGAAACGGTCTCGTTCTGGCCAGCGAGGATCTTGGGCGTCAAAATTAAGTACTTTTCCGTAGAGTACCGCCATGACATCAGTCATAGACAGAGCACCACCAATATGAGTAGATGTGCCACTGTGGTAGCTAATATCGAGTATCTTTTGCCTCATGGTACGTGCAAACTCAGTTAATTCTGGATAACTCATTACATTCCTCTTTAAATTAAACCGCCATCAACGTTGAGCACTTGGCCTGTGATGTGCGTCGCTAAATCACTACATAAGAACAAAGCTGTATTTGCAATATCTTGAGGTATCGCAGCCTTTTTCAGTAAACTTTTAGCGACTAAGTCTATTTTTGCTTGTTCATCCATCTCTTCAGCCATATCGGTGCTAGTGACACCTGGCGCAATAGCATTCACCCTAATACCGCTATCTGCAAGTTCTACTGCCATACTTAGACTTGCACGCTCAAATGCAGATTTGACACTACCGTACGCTAGTGTACCGCGATCAATTTGATGCGTTGCACTTGAAAGAATATTGATTACACACCCTTGTTTTTGTCGCTGCATTAGTCTTGAAATCTGCTGAGTTAGCAATAACTGATTGAACAAATTCACTTCAAATAGCTGTTTAACATCATGCATTGAAGTCATTTGAAACAATCCACCCATTGCAATTCCTGCATTATTTATCAATATATCGACCGTTTTAGAAATTGCTCTAATATCTTTTATCGAGGATTTGACACTATCTTCATGGTTTAGATCTAATTTCACAAAGTGCAGATTATCTTGATGTGTCAAACTTGCCTTTGCGGCTTCAATGTCTCTGACAGCAGCGATTACCGTGCAACCATGTGCCAACAAGGTCTCGCTAATCGCTTTGCCGATCCCCCTGTTTGCGCCAGTTACAACGGCAACTTTATTTCTAGCAAGTTGCCCTGCAATGTAAGGTATCATATGACTTTCCTGTAAATAGGCCCACGTTCGTACACATCCTCAAGCAGCAGCCAGTCATCACATTCCAAAGAGTTCCCGTCAGGAAAAGGAGGCACCGCGCCTGAACCAATTTTGGTTAACACGCTAGGGTGAGTGTAGTAGGCAGTAAGACATTGTTGGACGATATAATTGACTAAATAAACATCCACTCGCTTAGCTTTTTCAATGCAAAGTAAGTAGCTTTTTTCATCAAGGCAGGACAATGAGTTCGAAAACTTTTCTTGCGCAACATTATTCAAAATGAATAAAAACTCTTCAATTTGCTGTGGTTCTAAAAGGTTTGCTACAGCCTTATCTATATGCAGATCCGTCGCAGAGGGCATATTAAGGCTTGTATCTGAGGGTAAAATAACATCTAGAAATTGCGATAAACTCATTATACTACCCAACTCTTTATATTTTTACTGATGTGGTCACAAAACTTTAGAGTTAAAGCTTGGGCGGTAGCGACTGGGTTGACAGCTCCTGAAGTGATAAAAACGCTGCTGTCGACGATGAAAAGGTTGCTTACCTCATGTGCTTGCCCATGCTCATTGACCACTGAATTTGTTTTATCTGCTCCCATTTTGGTTGTTCCCATTAGGTGCCAACCCGCATGTTTCACAGGATAATGAGCTGCTGAAATTTTCGCTCCGGCTTCGGCGAATAACTTTTTAGTTTGTTCGATACCATGCTCGAGCATTTTTTTTGTATTTTCATGTAGAGAATAGTGCACTTTGATACCGGGCATACCAAAACTATCCGTTTTCGAATAATCAAGCTCTATACGGTTTTCGGGATCTGGTAAATCCTCAGAAATGACGGCAATGCCCATATTATGGTTAAAATATTGCGAAAAAGCCTGATGATGGTTTTTTCCAAGAGGTATTCTTCTCGTTATGTATCCGGAGCACGCGCTATCTACTGCTGAAGAGCCCCTTAATACGTGCAATGTGTAGCCGCGTTTAAAGCCTCTATCTTCTTGCGTTTCATAAAATTGTTGAGAATAAATACTACAGCCCTGTGGACCGATGCTTGTATCTAGAGGTTCATCAAATACACCTTCGACATATGCGAGTGGATGTAACATCAAATTGCGACCAACAAGGTCATAGTTGTTTAATAGCCCATTAGGGAAAAGTTCGGATTTACTATTTAGTAGTAATCTAGGTGTACCTATCCCGCTACAAGCGAGAATGACAAGGGCGGCGGCTAAAAATTGCTCATTTCCATGTTTGTCATAATATTTTACTCCTGTCGCTTTTTGTTCTTTATCAACTGGAATATCAAAAACACGGCATTCAGTCATTACTTGAACGCCTTGTAACTTTGCTTGCGGCCAGTAAGTAATATCAACGCTGCCTTTGGCACCTTGGCTACACCCGGTATTACACGGGCCCAAATTTATGCAAGGAGGTCGATTTTGGTGATTTTTAGTATTGATAGCACTGTATGATGGCCACCAATGCCAGCCAAGCCGATTAAAAGCTTGAGCCAATTTTTTCGCACCTGGCCCCATCGCGATCGGCGGCAATAAGTTTTCATATTCAGGGTATGCAGTATCTCCAACTAACCCTGCAACGCCCATCATCTCTTCATTTTGATTAAAGTAAGGAGTGAGCGTCTGGTAGTCAAATGGCCAATCCTCTGCAACCTTATCAAGCCTATATGTGGCAAAGTCAGAAGGGTGAAAGCGCGGAAAGTGCCCTGAATATAAGATGGTACTACCACCAAAGCCATTAAAATTGGCAAGAGATATAGCTGAATTACTGTTATCAATTGGGTAATCAGCCTTGTTAGCTCTAACATTTGGGTCAAAACTCGCCGATCGTTGCTTATCTCGCTCCCAATCCGCTTTGGTCGTAGGGTATTGAGCTGGGTTAGATTCGCGACCTTGTTCAATACAAACTATAGATAGGTTGCTATCCTGGCTGAGACGCCAAGCAGCGGCTGCTCCACTTGCACCAGATCCAACAATAATAATATCTACTTTAGCGGTCATAACTCAGTTTTCTTTTTTGGCAGATATTGCTCGAGGATTTCCGGAATAGTAATCATCATATCGGCCTCACAGGCTATTTCGCCATTAACCTTTGCCACACCCCTGCCTTTACAAATACCTCTTTTCCAAGACAGTACTTCAGTTTCAATTTCAAACTTTTCACCTGGTTTTACTTCTCTTTTATAGCGCACGGTGTGTTGCAAGGCATGTGTCACTTTACCCTTTAAGCCGGGAAGAGTAGTAATCGCGACCGTTAGCATCTGCGCTAACGCTTCGAGTTGCAAGGCGCCAGGCATATTTGGACCATCAGGAAAGTGTACAGGGAAGTACCACTCATTCATGGTTAGATTTTTATAGCCTTTGGCATATTTCCCGGGAATAACTTCCTCAACATGGTCAATCATGAGAAAAGGGTAGCGGTTAGGTTGATACTCTTGTAGTTCAACACAGTTTAAACTGAATTTTTCCATTTTTTACAGAGCCTTGTTTAAATATCTTAGTCGATAGTTACGATTCGGGATAATGTCGTTATTATATCGTATCCATCCCATAAATTGTGCATATTCAGTGCGTTACCTATGGGGACTATACGATCAATTCCGCTACAGCCATTGCTATAGATAAACTCAGCAATAGTACTTTTCTCAACGCCTAAATAGCTTAAAGTTTGCACTTTCTCGTTGATTAGCGGGGCAAGCTGCGCTATCGATTTAATTCTGGTTTCGTAGATTAATCCACTCGTACCACGGAAGCTTTGTTGAGATATATTGATGGATTTTACCTCAATCCGAGTAAGTTCAGGTGAAGCAATTTCAATATTGGCGATATTTTCATGGTCAATAGCTGCATTACAAGTATCCACAAATTTATTTAGTACCTGAATGTCTTCAATCGCGTATTTATCTGCCGCAATGTCAGCTAAGCATTGCCAAAGTCGACTTTTTGCTTCTATAACCGAAGAGTCATCACCAAGCCAGACACACAGTTGAGGTGATGAGCAACCCGCCTGATCTAACTGATATATATC
>NZ_JAKEVK010000081.1:0-18099 GCF_022398435.1 Pseudoalteromonas sp. Isolate6
CTTGTCAAACCATGTACGAGTCAAACTTTCAAAAACAGGTCTGTTGATAAGAAAACTTATTCGTTACAAACAAAAATCAATTGAAACATTTATTTCACAAACTATAATCCTTGCCCCTAAGTTGAGTAAAAACGCTATTTTTGCTTTTAGTTTTCAAGGAGTAGATATGAAAATAAAGCCTCTCACAATTACGTTCGGACTTGTATTAAGCAGTACTGTTCAAGCATTCACCCAATTTGGTGGACAAGGGATCATGCCCATGGGACATGAATGGTTAACCCGCACCGCAGCCCTTGAGGTGCTGGATGCCGAACATATTATCGAACCAGATCCTAACGACCCTAGACACGCTTGGCGCTATGGTCTGGCAAAGAACATCACACTACATACCGCACAAGATGAAGTTACTCGACTCCAATCCCAGTTAAACAACAACCCGCTCTATGAACCAAGATACGACAGTGTGAACTCCGCCATCGTCGGTGAGCGTTGGGTTGATATTGCTGGATTTAACGTTACCAACGCCAGTACCGATCCAACCGGCCCAAATTGCTTTAGCGCAGTCTCGCAAGAACCGGCTGACATTCAGCTAGATCATTTTATGCGCCGCTATGATGATATTGCAGGCCAAGGTGGTGTAGATGCAGCTTATCGCGCGCAAAAACGCTTTGTTCAACATTTTATTGATGCGGCTATGGCTGAGGAAAAGCGCCTCAAGGTGTGGGATGGTGGTGGCCACGCCGCCCTTGCGGAAGTAGATCATAATTATTTTTTGTTTGGCCGTGCCGTTCACCTATTTCAAGACTCATTTAGTCCAGAGCATACGGTAAGGCTTCCACAAGATAACTACGAAAAGGTTTGGCAAGTAAAAGCTTACCTTTGCTCTGAGGGTGCCGAGCAGCATTCGCACGACACCAAAGATGTGCTCAACTTCACCAGTGGCGATGTGATCTGGCAAGCGAATACACGCCTAGAGTCTGGCTGGCAGTCTTATCGTATTAGCAGCATGAAACCGGTCGCGATTGTCGCGCTGGAGGCCAGTAAAGATCTCTGGGCTGCGTTTATTCGCACAATGGCAACACCAAAAGCACAAAGACGTAGCGTAGCCGAGCAAGAAGCACTGCTATTGGTACAAAACTGGTTGTCGTTTGACGAGGCCGCTATGCTGGCTTGGTATGAGGACGAAAATAAACGTGATCATACTTATGTACTGGCCCCTAATGAGTCAGGAAAAGGGAAGTCTCTTGAAGCGTGTATGGCGGAGTTAAATGTAGGCACAACCAGCCAAACAGAGCGTGTTGCACAGCTAGATGCACAGCGGAACCAATGTCTTTTTAATATCGAAGCCGAACCTGGTTTTGAAGATCTTAACGATCCACACTTAGATATTCCCTACAACTGGCGCTGGAAATCTCTAACCTGGCAAACGCCACCAAGCGGCTGGACATATCCGCAGTTAGGTGCAGATACAGGCACACAAATCACGATAAAGTCGCCAGTAAGTAACCAGTATTTAGCAGCACAGACCCTAAACAATGACACCCGAATTAGCTTTAGCCCAAATGAGCCTCTCGATTTAATTCAGGTAACCAATACTGAGGGTCAGCACTATTTTAGAGCCACTCAGGCCCCTTCACTGTTTTTAAGTTACAGCAGCAAAAGCGCAGGTTATCTCAAGCTCGTAGACTCCCCTAAGCAAGCACTCTACTCGTTGATTTATCAAGGTGGTGTTTGGAATATCAAAAATCAATTTTGGCAGCAATATATTTGGTTTAACCAAGCGCAAAACCAACCTGAGTTAAATCGCCATGGCGAGCCGGACCAGTTATCCGCGAAGTGGATGATTGAAGGCATATAGCTTAACACAACCCCCAACCAGCAGGCCCTATCCAATTTAGGGCCTTTTTCTAAATTGTCGACTCACTCAGCAAACCTGAAACAAAGTTCGATTAATTTTTCTTGCGCAGCCAAAAGAGGCTTCCTTCAACGCTTAACCAGGCTTTTTTGCCACCACAATCTATATAACTTAAGACTTCTTCTTTTGAACCCAATGTGTAGCCATATATCTCTTTTTGTTTGGTCTTCTCTTGACCTGTAAGCATCTTGATAAAGTGCTTATTGTACCCTTTGATTGTCGCTTTTAGCTCATTCGAGGCTTTGCTCTCGCCATCCTGTGCAAAGCGCATCAACACCTCTGCAGATAGCATAAAAATGCTCTCTTCTTCATATTCATCAAGACAAGCTTGTAGCTTATCCCACTGTTTTAAGATAACTAAACCGTTCACATACAGATATCGACAGGCCTGATTATCGTTTGGATTAAGTCGCAGCAGCACTGCTAGTTCATCAACCGCCTCTTGAACTCTGTCTGCCCAAAAGTAAATCCACGCTTTATAGTAACGAATAAACATATAGGGTCTGGTTTCGTGGATAAGCCAAAAGTTACCTTGATTTTCCTCAATATAATCAGGCGTAATAAAGTCTTGTTCTTCATTATGAATAAACTTGTCAAGTAAAGGGATTGAATCGATGTGAGTCAATTTGAGTAAGTTCTCAATCAGTGAGTTTCTTATTTCTTCCTGTTCTTCATCAAAATCTTCTTCAAATTCAAACGCTCCGAGCTCGTTGTCTAACTCAGGATCCCAAATTAACGTATCCCCTAACTCCATAATCGCGCCTGCCAAATAACGCTTTACGTCATGAGCCTCCCGCTCAAAAGGCACCGTGGGCTCAGCGTTTGAAAATGCCGCCTTTGCTGCATCTAAGCTAGTAAATCCGGTGAGCTGTTGTTGTAATTCATTTACCGCACCTTTCTGCTCTAGTGACAAGTTCTCAAAAGATACTTTATCCAAAGCTTTAAGCAGACCAAGACAAAAGCTCGGTAACGGAGCCCCCTTTGCTAATGATGCAGCAAAGTCTTGCTTAGAGAGCGCACACTCTTTTGGCAACTTATAAGTTTTGCCATCCAAGCTTGAAACGCACTGCTCATGTAAATCCATTAAGGCCTCTAACTGAGCACGGTAAATAGCCGTGTAATCACCAAAGATCTCAGGCAACCACTCGTGTATTTCAGCCATATCATTAATAGCAACTTTGCCAATCAAATAGCCTTCAACAAAATAATAATCCGGTTGATGCTGAGTATCTTTAGAAAAGGCATTAACTGCTTTGCGTAACGCACTTGGAGTCATATTGAACATTCCTTTAATAATTGGATAAGTAAGTGGGAGCCGCTTTATGCGGGGATCTCTACATAAAACATCGCGGAATAAATCCACTCCCACCACACTAGCCCCCGCAGGTGGGAGCCGCTTTACGCGGTGATCTCTTCATAAAACATCGCGGAATAAATCCACTCCCACCACACTAGCTCCCCGCTGGTGGGAGCCGCTTTATGCGGCGATCTTTACAAAAAACATCGCGGAATAAATCCGCTCCCACCACACTAGCCCCTACTGATAGGAGCCGCTTTACGCGGCGATCTCTAGATAAAACATCGCGGAATAAATCCGCCCCAACCAAACTAGCCCCCCGCTGATGGAAGCCGCTTTACGCGGCGATCCATACAGCAAACATCGTGGAATAAATCCACTCCCACCACACTAGCTCCCCGCTGGTGGGAGCCGCTTTATGCGGCGATCTTTGCAGAAAACATCGCGGAGCCAACCCGCTCTCACCACACTAGACCTTCTGGTAGGAGCAGCTTTACGCAGCGAACTCTACAAAAACATCGCGGAATAAATCCACTCCCACCACACTAGCCTTCCGCTGGTGGGAGCCGCTTTACGCGGCGCTCTTTACATCAAGCTCAGGATCACAACCTTTGCGGCTCTACTGGACTTTGTATAAAGCTGGCGAATCTATCAACTATGTTTGGATAATGTGCACGTAACAGAGCTTGTGACTCTCGGTTACTCAAAGCACGACATCGCTCAGTTTGCTCTTGCAGCATCAACTTTTTCAAACTCAGTCTCCCAGTCGTGGTAGACATCAAAAAATGGATGGTCGCCCAACTACTTTTATACATCAGCTCAGAATTGTAAGACTTCCATTTGGATTCTGCATTAATGAGCTCATAAGGCGATAACACTCGCCCTTTAATATAACCGCGATGTAATCTAGCTTGATTTGGTGCAACAGTGCCGATCTGCATCGTCACTTTTACGGTTTGAAAATAGCCTGCAAGTCCCTCATTTAACCAACGCGGCGTATATCCAATCACAGCCTGATTAATAGCGTGCACCGCTTCATGAACAGCAGTTTGCATCGTCGCATAATGATTTCTCTGCTCGACCAAAGCAAGGTTGTATCTACCCAAGTAGAGACCAACATTACCCTTTGGATTGCCACCATAGGATTTAACCACTCGCTCATATTCGTGCCGATTAGGTAGCACCTTGATCCTGAGCGTCACCTTTTGCATCGCCTCCAAGCCAACAATACTGGTATACCCCCTAAATACGGCATTCAGTTTAGCGCTCAAGGTGTTTTTAAACTTTTCCGTGATATTTGGACCGGAGATATTGAGGTCAAAGAAATCAAGAGCACGATTACGCTCTGGCTGATAATGCTTAGCCGCAGAACTCGGCTTTTTATCCGAGTAATTCGTAATGCCTCTTTCATCAACCCAAGTGTAGATACCATTCTCAACACGGTATTTGATTCCCTCGGCTTGCTGAGAAGCACAACGACCAAACTGTCTTAAACTCGTTTGATGGTCAAAAGTATCTCCGTTTGTTGACTGAACTGAACTTGGTTGTTTGAACTTTTGCTCTGAAACCACTGGCGCATTATTTAATTCGGTTTTTTGGTTGCTTAGCATATTGGTTATCTGAGGCTGTATCTGAGTAAACCAAAACTCACGGCCATCAAAAAAGAGAAACAACAACACAGAAAACACAACTAAACAGGCCTTAAAAATAGCCTCCTTCCACTCGCTCCAAGCGCCCTTCATTCCTTGATCCTCAATCCTATTTTTTATTGAAATATCCTGATAGTAAGAATAACCAAGCTAGAATCCCGCAGTTAGAAACCGCTTTACGCGGCGATCTCTTCATAAAACATCGCGGAATAAATCCGCTCCCACCACACTAGCCCCTACTGATAGGAGCCGCTTTACGCGGCGATCTCTACATCAAGCATCACAGAGTAAATCCGCATCCACCAAACTAGCCCCCGCTGGTGGGAGCCGCTTTACGCGGCGATCTCTTTATAAAACATCGCGGAATAAATCCGCTCCTACCATACTAGCTCCCCGCTGGTAGGAGCCGCTTTACGCGGCGATCTCTACATAAAACATCGCGGAATAAATCCGCCCCAACCAAACTAGCCCCCGCTGGTGGGAGCCGCTTTACGCGGCGATCTCTTCATAAAACATCGCGGAATAAATCCGCTCCTACCATACTAGCTCCCCGCTGGTAGGAGCCGCTTTACGCGGCGATCTCTTCATAAAACATCGCGGAATAAATCCGCCCTAACCAAACTAGCCCGCTGGAGGGAGCCGCTTTACGCGGCGATCTCTTGCATCCTATTCCAGAAAACCAAACCATCACAAAACCTTGCGACGCTCCCAAATCCAGCAAAGCGCCAAAGCAAACACACCACTTGCATAGGTTACATACAAAGGCACTGAAGTGCCTGCATCCTCAGCATACATAAACACACTCGACATCACCCAAGCAGCACCTGCACCAATCAACAGCCACACCGCCGCAGAATACAGCTTATACACCGGCGCACTTATATAACCCGACAACACCACACAAGCCGCTGCAACACCACCTATCACCGGTTTTTTCCACCAGCCCGCATACTCCGCCAACATCCCGGCCAAAGTGGCTGAAACGACAAAAGTCACGATGACGATCATAATAGACAGTAAAAATTTAAGGGCTTGGTTCATCGGGCTATCCTTAAGCCTTGAAAATGCTGATTAACAAGAAGTTTACTCAAAAAATTACGAACCGTCACTTCAACATTTTTGGACTAGTATCTTGAAAAACTTCGACAAGCAATATTTTACCATGGCTATACTACTTCAATAATCACCTGCAATTTAAGCTTAACAAGGTTATAGTCAATACAAAGGAAATCAAAAATCAAACAGAAATGTCTGAACAAGGCCACTGGTTAACCAGCAAACAAACCCAAAAGTTACTAAAGATCAGTGGCTGCGAGCTGATGCATCGCCGTGAGCGCGGGCAGTTAGAATACCAAAAGCGCGGACGCGCCTATCACTATTATTTTGAACATGTCGACCCAGCTAAACTTTCTTGAATATAAAAAGCTTGTTAAAGCAATTAGGGTTGGCAAGCAACTACCAAACGCCGTATACGTGCACCACTCGGCGATATGCTCTGCACTACCTGAGGAGTTGCAAAATCTCCTCGAGCAACAAGTTAACACCCACCACCTGTCAGCGTCATGGAACGTACTAAAACTGCTCAAACGTGACTTTAAAATCACCTTGCTCCACTACCCTGATTTTGATGATTACGCTTACCCTGCGCTAAAGCACAGCATTACTATTGATATTCTTGAAAGTACAGCTAAACAGGCAGATTATTCGAAATCTGACAACCCACCCATTTTGCATCGTAAAGAAGCTTTTGTGTTGCCTGACTATCCAAAATTTGCTGAATTTGAATCTATCACCAAAGAAGGTGAAGTTATTGGCCTTTATCAAAACACCAAAACGATAGGCTTTAAAAAGCAGTGGAACGCATTGATCAAACGCAAAGGGTATCAGCTAGATGAATACGGCCGGCTGCACCCATCTGAACAATTACCCCAGCAAAATGCCGAGCCGAGCGCAGAGCAGACACAAGCAATTCAACGACACTTGACCGCAATAAACCGTGACAGGCTCTCTGCACCATTCCAAAAGTTAGCTAAATTTGGCTACCTCAACGGCGAGTATTCAATTCAAGACTATGGCTGCGGCCTAGGTGATGACCATCGCGAGCTCGAAGCCAGCGGTCTTAACATTAATGCTTGGGACCCTGTGCACAAACCCAGTGGCAAAAAAGTACAAAGCGATATTGTAAATCTAGGCTTTGTGCTTAATGTAATTGAAGACTATGGCGAGCGTGTAGACACGTTACGCCAAGCATACGCGTTATGTGACAAACTAATTGTGGTTTCTGTTATGCTCACTAACTCCGCCATTACAGAGCAATTCAAACCCTATAAAGACGGTGTGATCACCAAACGAAATACGTTTCAAAAGTATTACAGCCAAGCACAGATCAGAGAATTTATAGAGCACACCCTAAATGTAAAAACTGTACCGTTTGGACAAGGGATCATTGCTGTATTTAAATGCCCAGAATTACTTGAGTTACACCATATTGAACTCCAGTTTCAAGCTCACGAATGGCAGCATATTACTAAGCGTCCAACCACCAAACAATTACCTACTCGTGTAAAGCAAAGCTTATTGGAAAAACACCCAGCATTATTTGAGCAATTTTGGCAACATTGTTTGCACTTTGGTAGAGTACCCGCCAATGACGAATTTGAACAAAGTGACGCAGTGCGGGCCATCATCGCGAGCCACAACAAAGCTTTTGAATTGGTACGCGACCATTTTGACTACCAAGATTTTAAAAACGCGCAGCTAAAACGCAAACAAGACTTATTGGTATACTTTGCACTCAGCCTATTTGGTAAACGCCAAGCGAAAAGCCATTTGCCCAACCGCCTGCTAAGAGACATAAAAAGCCACTTTACCAGCTTTAATCAAGCCATTGACGAAGCAAGACAATTACTATTCTCAATTTCAGATCCAGTCAACATAGGTGAAGCTTGCCATCACACCTATTCATCGTTGCAATTAGGCGAGTTTAATCACAGCCACAGTTATATTCTGCCAAGAACCTATCTTAATCAGCTACCAGCAGTCTTGCGAGTCTATATTGGTTGTGCCGCTCAGCTATACGGCGATTTAGACGACATTGACTTAATTAAAGTTCATATGCGCTCTGGCAAAGTCACTCTACTTAAATACGACGACTACAACAAAAAACTCCCGCTACTCACCGAGCGCATAAAAGTAAAACTGGCCGAGCAAGACATTGACTACTTTTACTATGGCAACGAATACCCACTGCAACCGCTATACAACAAGCTCGACTTTCTTGAAAACGGCTCCAAGGCACACCAAGCACAACAGCGCTTCGATAAAAAGCTTGCCGATATGCTTAAAGACATACCAAGAGCAGAATGGCCCAATTGGAACATTCTGCTAAAGGTGTTTGAGTATTGGGGGGTGGAGTTGAAAAGGGATAAGTTTCATAAAAAAGTTACTTAGTTACTTTAAAAACATTCCAAGATATACCGTCACGGTTGAATAAATCCCTCTCTCCAGAAAGCTTTTCAAAAGTTGCTCCAGAGTCAGTTATTATTTTAGCGAATTGAGGCGTGAGAGGAAAAATCTCTTTATTTCTTTTATCTGATTTAATAGTAACTACAGCTGTGCCACCTTTTTTCAACAGCCTAAGAATCGTTTTCAAACTGGCTACTTGCGCATTTTCATCTAAAAACATTAACACTGCGCTACAAAGAATAAAATCAAAACTGCCTAGGCTAACACTATCTAAACTACTTAAATCAGGTAAACTTTCATTCATCCAAATAATTTTTTTATCACCATGTTTTTGCTTCGCTAAGCTCAACATCTCACAAGAGCTATCTACAGCAACTACTAACTCCGTTCCCTTCGAGGCTAAGTAAGCAGCATCTCTGCCGCTTCCAGCCCCTAAATCCAATACTTTTTTCCCATCGAAATTAATAGAGGATATCCAAGAAGAATGTACATCCTCAGTTTTTAATGATTCATACAAGTTAAATATATCTTCGCTAAACTTGTTCAATGAACTACCTTTTCGTTTATCTATTTCAAGCCCAAATGGCAATTTAGGCATATTTTTCAAACGCTTCCATCCATTATTATAATTTTCATCAGATGGCTCATAGGAATTACTTTTTGCTGTTTCAAACATCTCTTCCAAAGATCTAATAAGATATTGACACTCACTTTCTTCAAGGCTTGGGTTATCACCTCTTCTAGCTTTTTGCGCAATATTATTAAAAATACTATGTGCTCTTCTATGATAATCATCTTTTCTCCTGGCACTTTGAACAAAACCTACTAATGAAAAATATAATGCACCTAAACCGCCTATCAACGAAAAAACGACATCCCATGTGCTAAAAAACAAACAAACCTTCGCTAAAATTGTTGAAGCAATTGGTAGAATAATCAAAAAAGAGATTATGATTTCAAATACAACAACTTTTTTAGATGCTTCTTCCGCTGCTTCTAAATTAGCTAAAGCGTTATGACGTGCTCTTAGCCAAATATCACCAAACTTTTTATTATACTTACTTCCCTTCATTTTAGTTTTTCCAATTTCTCAATTATTTCGGTAACAGGCAAAGACTTTGTCATGTATCCCCAAGAAGCTCTAATTGCACCAGATATACGATTCTCGTCTAACTGCATAGCACTTAAAACATGCGAAGGTGTATAACTTGATGAAGTACAAGCTGAACCATTTGATACAGCTGCGACCCCTTTAAACATAACCATAGCAGCTTCTGAATTAACGCCCGGCACTGAGAAATTTAAAACATACGGAGAGGAGTTCTCGCCATTATACTGCGCATCAATTTTATCCAGTTCAACCATTAACGATCGCTTTAAAGAAGCAGCATGCGTTTGCCACATTTCACCATTTTTTGCGGCTATCTCACACGCCAAACCAAAACCAGCAATTAAAGGAACCGGTAACGTACCAGGACGCAGTCCCCTTTCCTGCCCACCTCCAAAATAGATTGGCTTTAATGGTGGCTTGATAAATCCGCGTTTACGCATGACAAGTGACCCCACACCTTGAGGTGCATAAACTTTATGTCCGCTTGCGCTGATTAAATCAATACGCTGATTTTTTAAATCTTCGCTTAACTTACCAAAGCTTTGCGCAGCATCTACATGTAGGTAAACTTCATGCAAGCTAAGCACGTCGCATATTTCAGAAATTGGCTGAATACACCCTGTTTCATTATTAACATGCATAATTGACACAAGTACCGTATCTTCTCGCAATAATACTCTAAGTTGCTGAGGATCTACCAGCCCGCTTTCCCCCACGTCTAGATAGCTCACCTCAAAGCCATTTTTTTCTAAATGCTCAACTGGCTCTAACACCGCCTTATGCTCGATCCGCGTGGTAATAATGTGTTTTTTATTTTCTTGTTCTGCATATTCTTTTAAACCAAGAATCGCAATGTTATTACTCTCGGTAGCACCACTTGTGAAAATAACTTCAGATTTGTCAGCTGCAACTACTTCAGCAACCTGCTTTCTTGCAGTTTCAACGTATTTATTGGCTCTTGCACCAAATTCATGAGTCCGACTGCCAGCATTACCATACTCGTCAACCATAAGCTTGTAGACTAAGTCAGCCACTTCTTTCAAAACTGGGGATGTTGCACTGAAGTCAAGATAAGTAGACAAGTTAGCTCCTATTAGATTTTAAGCGAGACTTTAAATCAAATTTGATTTATCATAGCCAATTATTTTTGTACGTACGTACAAAAAATTTAAACGTACGAACTTTAGAATTGTGTTATGAATCAGATTATATCTGGAATTTCGTTTCCAGCAATACGCGGTATACAAGCAGAGAAAGAGTACTTCACTGTCATGTGCCCGTTAAAAAGGCTAAAGCGAATATTTACGTTCGATGAAACAGAGCTTCTTCCAGAGGACAGAGCGCAAAGAAGCCTTAATCCTAACAGAATCCCACAGATCAGTAACTACATACATGAAAATAGAAACGGTTACACTTTTTCTTCATTAACAGCCTGTATCTCAGGCGAGTGCACCTTTCTACCCACAGAACAAAACGGTCCAGGCAAAAACATAGGAACATTGCTAGTCGATGAAGATGCAGAGTTCTATATCACCGATGGGCAACACCGAACAGCAGCGATTAAAGATGCGCTAGAAAGAGACCCTTCTTTGGAGAATGAGCATATTTCTGTAGTTTTTTACATAGGAAAGACTCTTGAGCAAAGGCAAAAAATCTTCCGAGACCTGAACTTTTTTCCTGTTAAAACAGGTAGAGGCTACGGCGTTCTTTTTGGAAACTCGCCTGAAGAAGTACTAACGAATGAAGTCGCAAAACAGTGTCGTTTTTTTTACGGTGTTATCAGTTTTGAAGAGGGCAATTTAGGTCCCCGTTCTTCAAAGCTTTTTAAACATAGTTCTCTTCATGCAGCGAACCTTGAGCTATGTCCACATGTAAACGATGAGAACCTCGAACAATGCATTAAAAAAGCTGTTCAATATTGGGACTGTGTTGCGGAAAATCTGAATACTTGGTATCTGGCAAAAAATCACGAATTACCAGCAAAAGACCGAAAGGAATATGTGAACTTCTCCGCCATTGTTCTCAAGTGCCTAGGTATCATAGGATGTCAGCTACTTGAACAAAAAAGTTATAAGCGGGTCCTTAAAAAGCTAAAGCAAATTGACTGGCGACGAACAAATAAACAGAACTGGGAAGGGCGTTGCATTAATCAGGGTCGTATGATGCATAACAATGTTGCAGCGCTGCTAACCGTTGCCACCATAAAAAACCATCTTGAGTTACCGCTAACTCCGAAAGAAAAAGCGGAAGAGATCAAATTCAAAGGGGCAAAATAATGACTGATAGTGTAGTACAGTCACAATCTGCTTTTTCTGGCGGGCTAAAAGAAGCCATTAGGCAAAGTATCGACCATATTAAAATGCTGTACATGAGCGACAGTATTCCATGGGTTTTAGGTTACAGTGGCGGTAAAGACTCAACGGCCATTTTGCAGTTGGTTTGGTATGCCCTGCAAGAGCTAAAAGAAGAAGGCAAAGCAAACAAAAAAGTACATGTAATTAGTACAGATACGTTGGTTGAAAACCCTATTGTTGCTTTATGGGTTGAAAAATCACTCGATAGAATGAAATCTTCTGCCGATGAACAACAATTACCAATCGTGCCACATCGCCTAACACCAGAAATTAAAGACCGCTTTTGGGTTAACTTAATTGGTAAAGGTTACCCTGCCCCGCGTATGAAGTTTCGTTGGTGTACTGATCGTTTAAAAATATCGCCTTCAAATACTTTTATTCAAAATCTTGCGAATAAAAATGGTGAAGCCATTTTAATACTCGGTACTCGAAAAGCAGAGAGCACTGCCCGTGCCGCTGTAATGGAAAAGTTTGAGAACTCAACCACCAATACCCGTAAAGCCCTTGGCCTAACCGAGAATGGTTCACTAGAGCGAGTTTGGGTGTATACGCCTATTTCAACATGGAGTAACGATGATGTTTGGGTTTACTTAAACAGCATTAAAAACCCATGGAACTTTCCTAATCACGATTTAATGGGTATGTACCAAGGCGCAACAGAAGGCGGCGAATGCCCGCTGGTAGTCGACAAGTCAACGCAAAGTTGTGGCGATAGCCGATTTGGTTGTTACGTATGTACTATGGTAACTGAAGACAAATCAATGAACGCCATGATCTCAAACGACGAAGAAAAAGAGTGGATGTACCCGCTTGTTTCACTTCGTAATGAACTTGAGATAAATGATGCCGTGCGAGAGAAAAAACTCGAAAAGCTGCGCCGAGATCGCAACAACCGAGATTTCCGCCGTATGAATGGCACGCTCACCGTGCACGTATCTAAACATGGTGCAGACGTAGTACACGGTCCTTATATTCAAACATTCCGTGAACACATGCTCAAAAAAGTGCTTGAAGCACAAGTAGCTGTGCAGCATATGGGGCCGCCTGAAGTAAAAAACCTTGAGCTACTACCAATTGAAGAGTTAGAAGCGATTCGCAAAATTTGGCTTGAAGATAAACACGAAATTGAAGACAACTTGCCAAACATATATGAGCAAGTAATTAAAAAGCCATATCCAGGTAAACGCCGCGCGCACCACCCTATTTTAAACAATGACACCTTGAGTAAATTAAAAACATATTGTGAGCAACATGGCGATAAAGAAGGCTTACTTTACCAGCAAATTCGCGCCACCATGAGCGTTGCAAATAAATACCGCAACCAGCTTCGCCGAGCAAAACTGGGTGATGAACTTAATGATGTGCTAGACAAAGGTGCATTCAACAGCATGTTTGAGGCCAAAGAGTTTGCCTTAGAGCGCGAACGTCATCGCCTCAACATTAAATTAAATAACGATCAAAGCCTGACCGCAATTGAGCAAAAAGAAATTAAAGACAAGATCCACATGATCACTAAGTGTATTAAAGAACAAGGTTATAGCTCCCTGCCTGAAATTGAAGTTGTGGAGGTAGAATAATGTTATTGCAGTCTCTTACATTACATAACTTTGGTATTTACAAAGGCACTCACACGGTTGATTTAACTGTGTCAAACGACAAACCCGTTATTCTTTTTGGCGGGCTAAATGGTGGCGGTAAAACCACGTTTTTAGATGCATTACAGCTCGTGCTTTACGGCAAACATGCCAAGTGCTCTAACCGAGGAAATCTCGCCTATGGTACATACCTAGCCAGTACACTTAACCGTTATGTCGGTAAAACTGAACAAGTATCATTAGAACTGACATTTAGCCACACCACAGGCACAGAGGCTCAAACATTTACAGTACGCCGCGAGTGGAAGGTAGCAAAGCAAGTTGAAAACTCAAAAGACAAAGTCACAGTAAGCTGTAATGGTGAACACGACCAATATATCAGCGAACATTGGGATGAGTTTGTAAATGAGTTTATACCTATGTCATTGTCTGACTTATTCTTTTTCGATGGTGAAAAAATAGAGAACCTCGCACACCCTGAGCGCAGTAATGAACTAATAAAAACAGGCATTGAGAACCTACTAGGCTTAGATTTACTCAGCCAATTACACCTAGATTTAAATAATATTGAGCGCAAACGAAAAGCAGAAAATCTAGATACAAGCGTAATTGAAAAGGTTGAAACCTGCGAAGCCGATATTGAAGCAAACAACGATATTATTGAAGCGCTAAGCGTTGAAATTGCTAAGCTGAAAAACCAGCAAGGCAAAATCAATGTTGATATCAACAAAGCAAGGCAAAAAGTACGTGACACAGGCGCACACCTTATTGAAGAACGTGACCAAATTCGTTTTGAATTAGGTGCAATTGCGCAAAAGTTAAAAGATAACCTTCAGCAACGCGTTAAGCTAGATTCTGGCATTGGTCCGCTTGGTTTAATTAAACCACTACTTGAGCAAACACAAAAACAAGCCGTACTTGAAGAACAAGCTAGCGAAGCCAGCGCGCTTAATAAAGCCATTGAAAGCTATGAGGCGACTTTACTTAAATCGCTTGAAGGGAAAACACTGCCAAAAGCAGCGCGCACAGCGCTTGAAAATTCTATGGCAAGCATGGCAACAGAGCGCCAAGCCCTTGCTAATGTTGAAAGCTATGTGGGTTTGCCAAGTAATTTATTTAATGGGCTTGAAGCAAAGCTTGAGCTTGACCAAGCAGAGCGTGAAGCGCTTATTAAAGAGCGTGAACTACTGCTTGAGAAAAAGGCGCTATTTGAGAAAAAAGAAGAGTCAATTCCAGATTACGAAACGGTAAAACATGTACTGAGTGAATTGGCACAGTTTGAAGCTGAATTTAAAAATGCACAAACACTGATTAAAGTCAAATCAGCTGAGCTTGAACAAGCGCAAGCAAAGCACGCAGTGTTAAACCAGCGTTACACAAACCTACTTACGCAACAAAGTAAAGACACCTTTGAGCAAAAGCGTTCGCTCCAAGTGGTTGACCATATTGGTAAGTTAAAAGAAACCATGCAAGGTTTTGCAAAAAACTTAATAAAAGAAAATATTGAGCTACTGCAAGATAAAATTACTGAAAAGTTTATTGCCCTTACTCGTAAAGAACAGCTAATCAATGGTGTGCATATTTGCCCTAACAGCTTTTCACTTACACTACTTGCACAAACAGGTGAAGAGCTCTCGCCCAGCAGGCTTTCAGCGGGTGAACGTCAGCTACTTGCAATTGCAATTTTATGGGGGCTTTCAGAAGCGTCGGGTAAAGAGCTACCAACTGTTATCGACACCCCACTTGGACGATTAGACGGTAAACACCGTACTCGCTTAATTGAAGGTTACTTCCCGTTTGCAGCAAACCAAGTTTTACTGCTCTCTACCGATGAAGAAATCATGGGTGATTACTACAGCAAGCTTAAACCTACTATCAGCCGCGAATACCACATTAGTTACAACGAACAAGCCACCACCTCGACTATTTCAGAAGGGTATTTTTAATGTTATACACAATCGACACTATCAAACTTTCTGAAAAACAAAAACAACAGCTTATTCGCTTAAAAAGCAAAACAGGTATCGAAAACTGGAATGTTCTGTGCCGCTGGGCACTCTGTATGTCTCTAGCTGAAGACTCTGTACCGCCATTTGAAGATATTCCAAGTGACAGCAATGTTGAAATGACGTGGAAGGTATTTACTGGCGAATACACAGATGTATATTTAGCTGTACTAAGAGGGGTTTATCAAAAGCAAAGTGCACAGCTAAAAGATGTGCACTTTGGTGACTTTGTTAAATTGCATATCAACAGAGGCATTAGCCTTTTACAAAAATCATATAAAGTTTGAGCGTTTCGAGAATATTTTATCTTTATAGCTTGTTGCTTCTACCAAGCGATCGCCTTTAATATCATCGCATTTTCCACAGACCACTTTTAAGTTATTGATGTTCGCTACGCCTTTAGGATTTTTTAAAGAGAAACGTAATTCATTCCCTTTTATATTAGGTCTTCTTTTACATACTTCACACTCATTAGTTAGCATTAATAACTTCACTACCCAGTACCTATTAGGAATAGATCTTGGCCCCAAAGCGGGGTGATTAAAGTATTTCCCATTTCTACTAGTTGTATAGATTGACATGTGATTAGACTTTGCATTGTTGCACCAGCCACAAGACAACGCTAAGTTTGCTATACAATGAGGGTCACTTGCCTTTTTGCTAAATGGAATCACATGCTCAATTTCTATTCGAAGATCTTGACTGTTTACACCCCTAGGAAACATAAAATCCACAATCGGGAACGGATTTAACTCTTGCTTCTTACCTCTAGTGGTAAAGTTAAAAATGGCTTCATCACAAAACTCTCTCTTGCAGATCCAACATTTAGGCTTAACCTCTTTTGCGATTAGCTCCTTTTTTAAGTCAATAGGCCAGCCGCCTCTAGCTCTTTTAGCATTTATTGAAAACTGATTATAAATTTCTTCAGTTAGTAAATTTACAAGCTTTTGGTCGGGTTTATCTGGAACAATATTCGCTAAACCTTCATTAACCCACGACCAAACCCTAGCTTTATTGGTATTTTCTGATATTTTTTCGATGTCACACACTGATTCTACAAACCAACTATAAAGCAATAATCTGTAGTCTGTACCATGAAGGCTTTCTCGGCCTCCCCAAATTTTGCTTGGAGTATTGTGTTGAGATAGCTCACCAAAATTAAAACGGTACTCTTCTTTACTTGAATTAAGTAATACCTGCGACTTCTCTAAAAAACGAGTAAGACTTTCCATTATTAAAACTTAGAAAATTCTGTCTTCGCTGGTAGCCTTTTCCTTGCAGCTGGGGTTTTCCTATAATTTACCCATAGAGTATTCCATTGCTTACGTAATGCAGGTGTGTCCTTTTTAATCTCCAACCCCCAGTCACTCTTGAAATAACTTGGACTCGTTCCATCTAACCAGCGATCGATTATTTTTTCTAATTCTTCTATAGAGCCTATGCTTCGCTCTTTATCATTCATGTAAGAGAAAAAATCTACTGCAAGTATATTTAGATATACCTTATTGAAAAGGTTTGATTTAGTGTTACCCCAGTAGTTATGTTCTTCTGGATCTTGAGTGTTTCCAAAATGATCTCTAACTTTTATCCAAAAGGCTTTAAATACATCATACCAAACATCATTTTGCTGCCAGGTCTTTATTGTTCGATTCTCAATATCTTCAGCAACAATTTCAGACAGTTCTAAGTAGTCCAAACTCCAATTGCTAACATGGTCATTTTTGTCCTCTGATGAATAGTACTTTCCACCTTTTAAATCTCTAAATAAGGAAACTAAGCCTTTCATTACAGTCCATTTAAGCTTTCCTCCATCCTCTTTTTCTATCCCTGTTTGTACTAAGCCATAAAACGGGCTATCTTCTCTTCTTGTTACCATCGATATAGCTTTAGAGTCATCTAAAGGAATATCAGCACTTTTTAATCTAGATGTAACTTTGGTTAATTCATCATCTGATAATGTAGTAGAAACTATCGTACCGAGTAATGCTTTGTTGATTGGAGTTGCTTTTTGGTTTACCACTACAAACTGAAAAACATGCTCTTCTGGGTTATCTGACATCAATAGAGAAATAGGTAATTCTCGAGCGTATTTCTTTTGAACTTTCAGCGTGGCTAATTCTGGGGATGAACCATTTTCCATTAACTGTTTTACTTCATCAAATTTCTCATTTTCTGAAATTACTTTGGAGCACTCAATTGCACCAGCTAACCTATGCTGTCCATCGACTATTACGATAGGCTTTAAATAAGAACATATTGCCTCTTTTGTGAAGCCTAGAACTTCATTGTTCTCGTCGTTCTTATTGCCGATTCTTAACAATTCAATTCTGCAAATTACCTCTTGCCAAAATTCTTTTATATGGCTATTTTCGAAGCTAACTTCAATACCACTTTCTTCATTTTCATTATTATCAACGAGATCAATACATTCGTCTTGATAAAACCTCTCTTTAAAGTTCTCGAGAAGCGTCTGATCTAGGGGTTCGTTTTCTAGTGAAGGAACTCGTACAAGAAGTTGCTTTTTTAGTTTGATTAGGCAATCAATCAAACTAATATCTTGAAAATCAGGGAACGAAATCTCCAGCTTTCCTATTTGAACGGTTTCATTGTCTTGATAATTTTCGTCAACATGAAATTTTACAAATGTATTTTCATCGAGATTTCGAGTCGCACACACTAGAGGGTTTTGAATTACATTATTTTCATC
>NZ_JAKEVK010000082.1:0-18099 GCF_022398435.1 Pseudoalteromonas sp. Isolate6
GCTATGGATGGTTGTAACTAATTGTTTTTAATTTTATTTTAGTAGAGCCTATGCGACACTCGGTATTTTTTGAAAAAATTCAGGAAAAGTTGAGTTATGAAATCTCGAAACTACAATGAAGCGCTCAATAACTTACCTCCAACATAGAGAAAAAAGATGGAACTCAACAAAATATCAAATAAGGAATTAAAGTTGGCCCTTAAGGCCAGCGCGGCATTAGATATTGAAATCTCAGATGATGAGTATTTGCGCTGTTTTACTTATACCGAAAATTGGGTTTTTGGTATTGATATCGCGACTTACGAAAATGGGGGCGGCGACAATATTGTTGTCGTGATCAAAGACGAGTCGATCCTTATCAAGGGGTTCGATCATGGATCGGAAGTTAGCCCTCATGCTCAAGAAGAGTACGGTGTATGGCCGGGGATGTACGAGGGAGCGCCAACAGAGCTGTTGGAAGTACTGAATGACGAAGCTTTCGAAATAGAAGAGGTCACATTTTGCATGTGGCGACTTGATAATGAAGCGACTTGGTCTCAAGGAGCAGTAGAGTTTAATAATGATGAAGATGACGGTTCGAGCTGGCTTCTGTCAGCTATTACTACCACTCCAAGCGCCTTTATTGAATATGTCGAAAACTATCATGACGGTGATTTCAACCAGCTAACGCAAGAGAAAATACATGACGTATTTGCGGCGCAAATGTAGAGTATGTCAA
Source organism: Pseudoalteromonas sp. Isolate6 (assembly GCF_022398435.1). Classification (NCBI taxonomy): domain Bacteria; kingdom Pseudomonadati; phylum Pseudomonadota; class Gammaproteobacteria; order Alteromonadales; family Pseudoalteromonadaceae; genus Pseudoalteromonas; species Pseudoalteromonas sp. Isolate6. Next base: position 719 of record NZ_JAKEVK010000082.1, read on the forward strand.
CTAAGCTGCTAAAGGTTTTTCTACGCCAGCAAATTCTCAAAAATGTGATGTTAGTGGATAAGGAAAGTTTAATGAGACGAGTTAAAGTCTATTACCAACATCGTGACGGTGGCACAAAGCTCATCAATTATGAAAAAGAACTACGTTCTTATCGTGAAGCTTGCGATGTTATTGATCATTACCCTTGGGACAAAGAATTGGAATTGTTTGAGGCACTTGGGGAAGGTGGTGGGTTCTTTTTTATACTTGGAAATGAAGGCGGTAAGTACGCGTCTTACCAATTGACACCAATAGAAAATAATCGCGGATTACTAACTTTGGATGTTGTGTCTAAGCCAGCTGCTTTTGGACTATTTGGTGGTAAATCAGCTTCCCTCGATTTTGAGCTTGTCTCGATTCCAGAGGCTAAAAATCACATAAAAGCGCTGTTTGAATACTCAATTGACTCCTTGTACGAAAAGTATCGATGAAAATACACGCTATGCTGATGAATAAATATTTAAATTGAGACTTCCAATAACCTATCCGCCAGCGCATTTAGGTGTGAGCTGTCGCACTGAGTCGCTGCATAAGTTCGAATACCATATACAGACATAATAAAAAAACGGGCTCTATTTGTGGCTTCCTCTTCACTAAACGCTTCACTATCGGGCCATGCAATCAAAAACTGTTGCCTGATAAGTGATTCAAACTGGCTTAAGTTAGTACTCAGTGCTGTTTGAATGTCAGCATCTTGCTCGCCGATTTCGTTAAGCGTTTTGGTGAGCAAGCACACTTTTTTTGACTCGTTGCCTAAACACTCTGCGACAAGATCTTGTAAGAATCGCTCAAGTGCACAGCGAAGGCTGGTGCTATTTGCAAACAATTGTTGATAGTGGACTCGTCGGTCTGCTTGATATTGATCTATGGCAGCTAATAGCAAACCTTTTTTATTTTTGAACGCACAGTAGATAGAACCCGGATGGAGTCCGGTTACTTCGGTCAGTTTGGGCATACTGGTTTTGTTGTAGCCATAAGTCATAAATGCTTGCATGGCATTTCTCAGTACGGTTTCTCTATCAAACTCAGCTGTTCTCATTGATTTCCTAAGTGCACAAAATGTGTTTAAACATCACCATTATACCAAGACTTCAGCCCATTTTTGATAACAATGAAAAAAATGTAAAGGTTTAACTTGAATAATAATTCAAGAATCCCTATCTTGAATGTATATTCAAATATATGGAGAGTCATAAATGCCACAGGTACTTTTTGAAAATGTTAAACTAAATAACACCATATCACTCAATAATCGCATCCTAATGGCGCCACTGACGCGCTGTATGGCAGGCGACGATTTAGTACCTACCGATGACATGGTGAAGTACTACGCTAAGCGAGCCAAAGCTGGATTAATCATCAGTGAAGCAACGATTATTCGCCCTGATGGGCAAGGCTACCCGAATACCCCAGGTTTGTTTACACAGGCACAAATTACAGGGTGGAAAAAAGTAACAGATGCTGTACACGCTGAAGGTGGCAAAATGTTTGCGCAGTTGTGGCATGTTGGACGTGTAGCTCATCCATACTTTTTTGATGGGGAGGTCTTAGCACCGTCGGCTATTGGAATTGAGGGGACGGTTCCAAGAATGCGTGAACTCACCTATCAAACTCCTAAAGCGGTAACTCAGGAAGAAATCGCACAACTTGTTGCCGATTATGCCCAAGCGGCAGCAAACGCGATTGAGGCAGGCTTTGATGGAGTTGAAATTCACGGTGCCAATGGTTATTTAATTGACCAGTTTTTACATCATGCCGCAAACCAGCGTATCGATGAGTATGGTCAAACACCAGAAAATATGAGCCGTTTCGCTTTGGAAGTGACAGATGCTGTTGCTGAGCGAATCGGTGCCGATAGGGTGGGGCTGAGAGTATCTCCAGGGGCTTACTTCAATATGGATGGTGACCAAAGAGACAGAGCGGTATTTGATTACCTAATTAAAGCGTTAAACAGTCGTAACTTGGCATATTTACACGTAGGTATTTTCGACGACGCGATGGAATTTGACTATTTGGGCGGTAGTGTCTCAGCTTATTTGCGTAGCATTTATAAAGGAACGTTGGTAGGTGTGGGGAGTTATACAGCTGAATCAGGTGCTGAGGCTATCCAAAACCAAAAATTTGACTTATTGGCGATTGGTAGGCCGTTTATTGCTAATCCTGATTATGTGGAGAAGGTGCAAGCAGGCCAAGCCGTGAAAGAGTATGATGAGTCTATGCTCGCGACATTAGACTAAAACCAATCCATAAGTATGAATTTAGAGGGATGCCAGACACTTAAGTTTGGCATTTTTTTGTATATTGCATAAGCTTATAGCTAGCGTCAGAGGGAAAGCGGCAACTTTTTTGGTATAAAAAGTTGCCATCTTTATCCATTTAGCTTGAATGTGTTTTAAGTATTTTACTGTCAGGCATTTGCTAATTAATAGTCAACTGGATTTTAGCTTATTTTTTAACATTGATAGGAATAAAGGAGTACTTTGGAGTTTATTTGTTCGCTAAGTGTGTAATAATATGCCAGCAATGCAGTTGTGAGTGCGTCGAACATGCAAGAAGATTTACTAAATTCCGTTATCAGAATAACAAAAACGAGAGACGTCGATTCTCTTGAATACAGCTTAGTGTCAACTATTCAAGAGTTTATAGGCTGTAAAGAAGTTGCTGTTTATAAAGATCTGCTCGTGCCAGGAGAGCTGGCGATAGAGAGAAGCTTATTACTGAGAAAGCTATCTGAAAAGGAGTTTGATTGGGAGGAAAGAAGCCTGATCAAAGAACCTGATAAGGAATTAATTTCTTGCTTGCAATCAGCCTGTATTATTACAGTACAAGCTAAAGATGGCACCGAGCATCGTTGGGTACCAATCAGCCTTCTAGACAGACCTGTCGGTGCGATAGCGGTCATAAGTACAGGGTTGTCAAGCGCAGATCAAGTGCTGCTTAATGCTTTTTGCCGTATTTTTGAAAACTACCTCACCATTCTTCACGAAAATGAGCGTGATAAGCTCACCGGGTTACTCAATCGTCAAACCTTTGAAAAGCGCCTAAAACAATTGATCGAAAAGCAAGTGATCAAACAACACAAAACGGTGTGGCATGGCGATGTGCGTTTGGTGCATAAGGGCGCGACCTCGTGGCTAGCAATAATGGATATTGATCACTTCAAGAAAGTAAACGATAACTATGGACATGTGTGTGGTGATGAAGTCTTGTTATTATTAGCTCAACGTATGCGTCAGTTTTTTCGCTCCACAGACTTATTGTTTCGCTTCGGTGGTGAAGAGTTTGTACTGGTCTTTGAGCCAACCGATTACGATTCGATAAAGGCTAAGATGGACGAGTTTATGGAGCTGGTACGAAATACCCACTTTCCATTCGTAAAAAAACTCACCGTCAGTGTCGGAATGTCTCGGATCAGTCCATATGATTTCCCCATCACTGTGCTTGAAAATGCCGACAAGGCGCTCTATTACGCAAAAGATAACGGTCGCGATATGCTTTGTTTTTATGAAGAGTTGCTGTCTGAGCATAAAATTGAAGCGCCGGAAGAGAGCTCTGATATAGATTTGTTTTAATAGCTTATCTGAGAAGCGGCGATTGTCGCTTTTCTACTCAAGCACACTCGCAATAACCTCAATAACTACCGCTTGCAAGGAGATTCAGATACACTTAACACAGCGTTAAACTGCATGGCAGACAACATGTTACACATCATCCAATCGAATCGAATGGAAATCTTGCAGGCGCAACTCTGCACACTAATAAAATCAGCACCGCTCGCTAGCCCGTTTGCAAAAGAAGTGGTGTTAGTACAGTCTCCTGGTATGTCTGAATGGCTTAAACTAGGCATGAGTCAACACTTAGGGATCAGTGCACAGATCGATTTTCCATTACCATCTAGCTTCATTTGGAAGCTATACCAAAATTTTATTGATGATGTACCCAAGGAATCCGCTTTTAATAAAGGCAATATGGCTTGGAAACTATTTACGCTATTGCCTGACTGCATTGATAAGCCTCAATATATTGCGCTAAAGCACTATTTAGGTGACGACCCATCAGGAATTAAACTTTTTGCGTTGTGTGAAAAAATTGCCGATGTTTTTGACCAATATTTGATGTACCGGCCCCAGTGGATTGAAGTTTGGGAGCAGGGTCAAGATACGCTGAACGATGTGGATGTTGAAGCCATTGCCCCTTGGCAGCCTGATCTCTGGCGTCGTTTAGTCCGTCATGTTGAAGCGCTTGAACAAAGTCCATATCACCGCGCAAACATGCACAACAAGTTACTGCAAGGGCTGGCTAATGCACCAGAAGGCAAGCTTCCCGAGCGGATCTGTATATTTGGACTGTCAGCCATATCGACCAGTCAGCTTGATATTTTTCAAGCGCTTGGCGAAAAAACAAGTGTATTTTTATTCTTTTTTAACCCCAGTGAACACTACTGGGGAGATTTAGTCGATGAGAAGACTCAAGCTAAAGTAGCTGCAAAATATGCCAAGATGCCAGAGCTTGAAGCGAAAGACGGCGAGTATTATTACATTGGCAACCCACTCCTTTCTTCGTGGGGAAAGCTCGGGCGTGACTATTTTGAACAATTATTGCAGCTTGATGCCAGTTGGATTGATGGATTTGATGACGCGTTTGATGACAGCTTGCTTGGCCAAGTACAGCAAGAGATCTACCAGTTGGCATTTAAAGGTGAGTCGTTAACTGCGGATCCAAATTGGTTTGTATCTGAATTGGGTAAGTTACCCATTATGGCTGATGATACCAGTATCATTTTTCAGGATTGCCACACGCCACTGCGTGAGGTCGAGCGGCTTCATGATTATTTACTCAATCTGTTTGAACAAAATCCAAGCCTGACGCCTAAAGACATTATTGTCATGATGCCTGATGTGGGCACCTATTCGCCATTTATTAAAGCGGTGTTTGACAGCAGTGAAGACAACCTGCGGATTCCCTATGCGATTTCCGATCTTGCAATTGAGCAAGAGCGGCCTATTTTAACGTCTTTTGTGACGTTAACAGACTTACCCAATAACCGTTTTTGTGTGTCAGATATTCTCGACTTGTTGGGCGTTGCACCGATCGCCGAACAGTTTAATCTTGAAAGCCATGAGTTTGACTTAATTCGCTATTGGCTCGATCAGGTCAGTGTTAAATGGGGCTTAAATGATAGCCATAAGAGCGAATATGGCTTGCCAAAAATACCATTAAATACGTGGCAGCATGGACTCAACCGTTTGCTCTTAGGAGTAGCAACGAACGACGAACAGACGCCGTTTGCATCCATTTATCCAGCTGATGAAGTTGAAGGTATGTCGGTGGCAGTACTTAACAAGCTTATCGGCTTTGTCGATGCGCTGATTTGGTTAAAGCGGCAACTCAGTAGTGAAAAGACCTTAACGACCTTTGCAGCAATTCTACGTGAAGCCATGGCGCTATTTTACTCGTCAGAGTCTGAACAGAGTTGGGATTTACTTAAGCTTGAGCAAATTATAGAGAACATCGAAAAACACCATCAAAATGGCGATATTCAAGCGCCAGTCTCAGCAAAAATCTTAGCGTATTTGGTCAAGCAAGGCGTTAGAGAAAAAGGGGTTGGGCAGCGCTTTTTAGCCGGATCGGTAAACTTTTGTACGCTGATGCCGATGCGTGCTATTCCATTTAAAGTGGTGTGTATGCTAGGCCTAAATGATGCGGACTATCCTCGTACCGTGCAACCTATCGGTTTTGATTTAGTCGCCCACTCCACTAGACGTAAAGGCGATCGCTCACGAAAACTAGATGACAGATACTTGTTCTTAGAAGCGTTACTCAGTGCTCGAGAAAACTTGTATATCAGTTATATTGGCCGCTCTTGCTTTAACAACGAAGCCCAAGTGCCATCTGTTCTAGTCAGCGAATTGACTGAATATCTAGATCGCAGCTTTTATTTTGAAGATATGCCAAAGCAGTCGCTTGTTACTCGATTAACTTCACAACTGCCATTACAACCTTTTAATCCCGAACATTTTAAAGCGGGCTCACTACAGAGCTACAATCGTACTTGGCTTTGGCAGCATAGAGCGGCGCAAGTTGATGAGATAAAACCGTTAGCACCAGTTTTAGACGCAGAAATTGAGTTTAGCGATTTGCTGCGCGGCGTTTGTGAGCCGCAAAAGTTATTTTATCAGCAAGCACTCGGCATTAAACTCAAACCAATAGAAGCGTTAACACTTGATGAAGAACCTTTCGCATTAGATGCATTGGAACGCTACCAATATTTAGATGAAGTGCTTGATGCTCAGCTACAACAACAACCCTTAAATCTTGAACAAATATTACAACGAGGCTCGCTGCCACAAGCAAACATTGGCAAACTACAGCTAGAGGGACTGCTCACCCGCGTTGAACCTATGGTTAACGTATTGACCCCGTTGCTTAGCGAACCAAAGGAGCCTCTAGAGCTAAAACTTGGTGTTGCAGAGCATATACTGGTCGGCTGGCTTGATTGTGTGTATGAAAACAGGCAAGTGTATTATCGTAGCGCCAGTATTAAAGCCAAAGATTTGATTAAAGGGTTTTTACATCACTGTGCAGCCTGTGTAATGGGGCATGAAGTCACTACTTATATTGTCGGGTTAGATCAAAGTGTGCACTTTGCTGCTATTTCGCAGCCACAAGCTCAGCAATATTTGGAGCAGTGGCTGGCTTTTTATAAGCAAGCGCTGAGCGAACCTGTGGCATTTTTCCCAAGTTCTAGCATGGAATACGCCAAGACACAGGATATTAAAAAGGCCGTAAATAAATTTAAGCCGCAATATGTTGGTCGAGGAGAAGGGGAAGACCCCTATGTTCAACTATGCTTTAGCGATTTGTTAGCTCATGAAGCGCATTTTTGTGCACTTAGCCTTACTTTGTTAACACCTATTCTTGATGCCGCTGAGGAGGTACGCCATGGAGATGCTTAATCCCATTACTATGCCTCTAAGTGGCCAAAACCTAATTGAAGCCAGTGCAGGTACGGGGAAAACCTACACCATCACCGGTTTATATCTGCGCTATTTACTTGGTTTGCGCACTTCTGATCAGCAACATGAGCCGTTAAGCGTTGAACAAATCTTAGTGGTAACCTTCACAGAAGCGGCAACACAAGAGATCAAAGACCGAGTGAGAAAACGCATTATTCAAGCTCGAGACGTGTTACTAGGCGAAGTCTGTAAAGATGAACTGATCAATGCCATTTTGGCGCAAGTTGAAGATAAAAAGCGCGCCTTTGATCTCCTTGATGCAGCTGCTAAGTCAATGGATGAGGCCGCGATATTCACCATTCATGGCTTTTGCCAAAGAATGCTGAAGCAGCACGCTTTTGAGTCTAAGGTAGCATTTAACCTCGAGTTTATTCTCGACGAGAGCGAGTTGATTGACGCCGCGATGGCAGATCATTGGCGATGTTTTGTCTATCCGCTAGATACAGAAAAAACACAGGCTGTGATAGAGCAATTTGCGACGCCTTATGCACTGGCGAAGCAAGTTAGGCCCTTATTAGCAAGAGAAAATGCCGAAATTAAACCTTCTGTTTCCTTAGATGCGGTATTTGCAGCTCGCGAAAAATACCAAACATTAGCACTGTGGCTAAAGGCCGAAATCGTCAAAGCTGACTACATCAATGTGTTGAAAAACGCGGGGCTGGCAGGCAATCGGGCACCTGGGCGAAAAGCTAATCTTCAAGCTCTGGAGGATTATGTCAACAGTGAGCAGTGGTGGTTTGAGTTTGGTAGCAGTAATCACTCCTTTGGACTTTGGGGCAGTGAAAGCCTTGCCGATGTTGCTCACTATAAAAAGAATACTACGCCGCTGGAGCATGAGCTCATTCGTCATTTTGATACCCTAGCTGAGCTTCACCAATTAGTCGGGAGTGGGCTTAAAATCGCGCTGGTGCAACAAGCGGTGAACGAGGTAAGAGCTTTGCTTCACGCCCATAAAGAAGAATATGGCTTGATCTCTCCCGATGATTTACTTAAGCAGCTGCATCAAGCGCTGATGGGCGATAGTGGTGAGCGCTTAGCCGAAAAAATTGCACAGCAATATCCGGTTGCCATGATAGATGAGTTCCAGGATACCGATCCCATTCAATATGGGATCTTCAGCCGAGTTTACGTAAAGGAAAATACCGCATTAACTTTGATAGGCGACCCAAAACAAGCCATTTACGGCTTTCGTGGAGCGGATATTTTTACTTATATCGGTGCAAAGCAAGGAGTTGCGCAAGACAGGCGGTATACGCTTGCAACCAATTATCGCTCCGATAGTGACGTGGTTGCCGCAGTGAATACGATATTTACTCGCCATCCCAATAGTTTTATCTACAACAAAGATATCCCTTTCATTGAGGTGAGCGCGCAAGGTAAAGCCGAGGATGCGCAATTTACTATTGCGTCTAAAAAGTCGTCAGCTCTGCGCTTCAGTGTATTACCAAATGAGGATGAGGCGTTTAACAAAAGCGCCGCGCAAGCGCGGCTAAGTCAGGTGTTCGCCGGTCGAATTGCAGCGCTTATCGAGCAAGGACAGTCGGGGATTGCGAAGATTGGCGAAAACCCAGTTGTGCCAGCGGATATCTGTGTGTTAGTTCGCGACCGCATAGAAGCGAGCTTGATCAAACGAGCCTTAAATCAACTCGATATTGCCAGTGTGTACCTTGCCAGAGATAGTGTATTTAGGCAGCCGCTCGCAATTGCCTTGTATCAACTGCTTGATGTACTGCACGGGAGTTACGACGAAGCTGCGCTCAGAGGCGTGCTTGCGGGACCATTATTTTATTTAAACAACCAAGCGCTGTATGACTTACAGTTTAATGAGCAGCAGTGGCAAGGTTATTTACAGTTATTTAGTGAGTTAACACAGCTTTGGTATCGCTCTGGTGCGATGGCGATGCTGGAACACTTATTGATAACTTGTGAGCTGCCAGTGATTTGGCAGCAGCAGGGAATGGAAGTGGAGCGTTGGCTTACTGATTTTCGTCATTTGGCTGAGCTTTTACAGCATAAGCAATTAGAGCTTGATGGCACGGGTCGTGTGTTACGTTGGTTTTTATCGCAGCTAAATAACGCCCAGAGTGACAGCAGCCAAATTCGCTTAGAGAGTGATGCCAATCTGGTGAAAATTGTGACCATGCACGCATCAAAAGGTTTGGAGTATCCGATTGTCTTTATGCCATTTGCGCTTGGGTTTCGTGAACCTGATACGTTAGTTTATCACCAAGGGGATAAGCTAGTTGTCGATCTTGAAGCCAGTGACGACGCCAAAGAAAAAGCAGAGCAAGAACGACTGGCTGAGGATATTCGCTTACTTTACGTTGCGCTGACGCGTGCGGTGCATTATTGTGAGCTTGGGCTTTACGACATTCAACAAGGGCGCAGTAAAAAGTCTGCGCTGCACAAAACGGCTTTAGGGTTTGCCTTGTTTGGCATGGAAACCTTCGACAGTGCTGAGGCTTGGCAAGGTGCCCTAAGCGAGTTATGTAAAGCACATGCGGCAATGGAGTGCGTAAGAGTAGATGAAATTACCGCGCCACAGCAAGCGATAAACATATCGCTTGAAGACAAGCCTCTAGCTTTGTCAGCGAAAACCTTCAGCGGTCAGATTGAACGCCATTGGCGTACCACAAGCTTCAGCCAGCTAAGCTATCACACGCATCATGGTGATAAACCAGCTGGGGCCGTGGACGAAAACCATTTATTGGACTTACCTGAGCAGCGTCAAGAGCGGGAAAAAACCTCATATACATTTCCTAAGGGCGCCAAGCCAGGTAGCTGTTTGCACGAAATCTTTGAGCTTATAGATTTTACCGCACCGAATTCCCCCAAAAACGAAGATAAGTATACGCTGACCGAAGCGGTCACGAAATCTTTGGATAAGTTTGGTATTGCGACTGAATGGCAAGAGACCGCTGAGCGCTGGATAACAAGCTGTTTGGCAGCACCTCTTGCGCCACATCCTCATTTACAACTTGGTGTCTTGCCACCAGACGACTGCATTGTTGAAATGGAATTTTATTTGCCACTAAAACCACTCAGTGCGGTTAAGCTGAACAAGATCCTCAGTGATATCACTGGGCAAAAGTCATTTTTAAACTTTGATGATGTGAAAGGCATGCTGAAGGGGTTTATCGATTTAATCTTCAAGTGGCAAGGACAGTTTTTTGTTCTCGATTACAAGTCCAACTACCTTGGCGATAGCCCAGAAGATTATCACTATGATAACCTCAATGCCGCGATGTCGTCTCATCAGTATCATTTACAGTATATGATCTATACCGTGGCACTTCACCGCTTGTTAAAGCAGCGCCTTGCGGACTATAACCCTGAACAGCATTTAGGTGGGAACTATTACTTGTTCTTACGTGCATTACCGGACAATCAGGGAATTTTCTTCAATCAGTTAAGTGTAGAGCAAGTGTTGGCGCTGGATGCATTATTTGAGGAGTCTGTATGAGCCAGCTAAGCATGGACTTTGAGGCATTCGATCATCATAGCTTTATAGCGTTATTGCTTGAACACAAACGAGTCGGAAAAGCCGATATCGCGTTAGCCAAGTTGCTGAATCAGCAAGGCTATGACGATCACTTCTATGTATTTTTACTATTATTAATCGCTCATGGACGTCAGCATAGTTGTTTAGAGCTAGATGGTATTAATTATCAGGATCCATTTGAGCTCAGCTACGCGGTTGCGGATGAATCTATAGAGTTGTCGCCATTTTCAAGCTCGGGTATAGCCGTTGCTGCGCTCGCACAGCATCCTGCAATCGGTGAAGATAAACCGCTTCGGCTATACGATAATAAGCTCTACTTGGCGAGATTAGCAAATTATGAAGCAAGGCTTGCGGGACACTTTGAAATGTTGGCAAAAGCCGATGTTACGCTGGATGAAGCAAAACTGAGTGCACTGTTGGCGTCGTTTTTTCCAGCCAGTGAAGAAGACATTGATTGGCAAAAAGTGGCTTGTACGCTTGCAATCATTAAGCGATTTTGTGTCATCACGGGTGGTCCCGGTACGGGGAAAACCACGACGGTCACAAAACTGCTTGCGATTTTACAGTCGCTTTATAACAGTGCGCCGTTGACCATCAAGCTAGTTGCGCCAACTGGCAAAGCGGCTGCGAGGCTCAGTGAGTCAATTATCGGTGCGAAAGCGAAGTTAAATCTGTCGCCAGCGCTTGCTGACTTACTGCCAGAGCAGGCGCAAACTATTCATCGCTTGCTAGGCGTTATTCCTAATAGCGTGCACTATCGTCACAATCAAGATAACCCGCTGCATGTTGATGTACTGATTGTTGACGAAGCATCCATGGTGGACTTATCGCTTATGGCGAAGCTGGTGGATGCACTACCAAAACATGCACGGCTTATTTTGCTCGGCGATAAAGATCAGCTCGCATCGGTAGATACCGGTAACGTACTTAGCGATCTATGTGAAAACTTAATGCTTGGGCAAGCACCACATTACAGTCAGGCACTGAAAGCAAAGCTAGCTGAGTTGAGTAAACAAAACCTGCCTGAGTCTGGTGATACTAGCGCTGACTTTATGTTGGAAGATAATCTGGCGTTTTTACAAAAAAGTCACCGTTTTGACAGTCGAAGTGGGATTGGTCAGTTAGCATTTGCCGTAAATAGTAACAATAAGCGGCAATTAGACAGCGTGCTGGGGCAAGGTTATAGCGATATACAGCATCATGAATTAAATAGTGAAACTTACAATACCTTAATTGCCAGAGCGGCGGAGCAATACCAGCGATACCTGCTTGCCATTCATCATGGTGAGAGTGAGGCCATAATTCATAGCGAGTTTGCCAGCTATCAATTGCTAGCGGCCGTGAGAGAAGGCCCTTACGGTGTGAACGAGTTAAATCGTAGAATAGAGCTCAAGCTCAGCCAAATGGGATTGGTACAACCAACAGGGCGCTTTTACGTTGGTATGCCCATTATGATCACCCAAAACGATTACCAGTTGAAACTGTTTAATGGCGATATCGGGATCATTTTACGCGATGAAAAGGGTGAACTACAGGCATCATTTATTGATGAACAAGGCGGCATTAGGCGCTTTTATCCTGCCAGATTGCCGAGCTTTGATAGAGTGTACGTGATGACTATCCACAAATCACAAGGCTCGGAGTTTGCTTACACGGCGATGATACTACCACCAATTCAACGTGCGCAGCAGGGGATAAACCGCCAGCTCATTTATACAGGGATCACCCGAGCTAAACGGCAGTTTGAATTGGTGGCGCAATATAAAGTACTGGTGCAGGGTATGAATCGAAGTGTGAGCCGCAGTAGTGGTTTACGAAGTCGGTTATCAAAGTGATGAATTTTTTGTTAAAAACTTGTTTTATTTTGTGGTTTGACTAAGGTTAAAGTGAGCTTGAAAGCTAGCTCGCCCAGTGAGTAGACTTGCCGTCAGTTAACGTGTTAACTGACGGCGTTTTTTTTATTTCGTTGGTATTAGAACTTCAGTTTATCAATAAGTGTGTTTGGGTCGATTTCAAGTTCATCCATTAATGACCAGCGAGTTTGCTTTTGTACACTACCTTTTCCTAAGATCCAGTAATCATAAGTTTTTTCAATACGGCCATTGGTATGCTGGATAGTCAGCCAAGCATTTACATAACTCAGTAAATCTTGATTACGCTTGGCGACGGCAAATCCAACGGGGTATTTCAGACTTGCCCCCTCCGGCACTACAACACCAAATTCAGGGTAGAACATGCTCCATGCAAAGCCCGCCTCTGCGCTGATCACTAAGGCGTCATATTTTTCTGGGTGCTTAAAATAGCTTTGCAAATTGTTAATACCGGATACTTTTACCTTAGGGTTTTGCTGGGCCAATTGTTTGAGTAACGGAGCATACTCAACGTGAGCTAAATTCAGCTTATCAAGCGTAAGTAGGGCTGACTTGTCAGCAAACTTCTTCAAATCATGATCTTTGGCCAAGAGCGCCAGTTGCAGCTCCAATACCTTGTCACTAAAGCGCACGCTTTGTAAGTCGGCAATATTAATTTCAAGGCCGGACATTGCAATATCGAAATATCCCTTGTTGAGATACTCTGCCAGTTGTGGCTTTTTAAATGGAATAAACTCGATTTTAACCCCAAGGTCGGATGCGAGCCTATGTGCGAGGCTGACATCAAAACCCACTAACTGGTCTTTTTGATTAAAGTAACTAAACGGCACATTATCGATAAGATATCCAACACGCAGCAGGTTACGTTTTTTAATCACATCGATATTCGTCAAAGACAACTCACCACTTTGGTATGCTTTAGGGACATAGCTAAGTACATGAGCAGGGACGGTATCCGAGATCACCATATTAGCGATGGCCTCGTCGGCCGATTTAGTTTGCTGACCGAGGTAATTATTCGCCGTAAAACTCAATAACATAAATGCTGGGAGTAGTGCAGATAGTAGCGTTAAATAATAAACTGAGCGCACGCGTTTTAGGTGTAATTGTCTGCGGTTGATGAAAATACATAAAAATACAAATGCGAAGATATATACCACAGTGGTCGGTGAAACTACTTTTGCGGTGAGTACTGACATTGATAAATATAACTGATAAGTATCAGCCGGGACACGCAAGGTATCGAGTAAATAGGGAATAGCGATATGTACGTTAGCAAAGTAACTTAACATCGCCGACAAAGACACATTAGGAATTTGTTCGATGCTGATTTGGTTGCCGGTAAGCCATGCTGCAAAAGAGACGAAAATGAGGGTAGTAAGTTTTCCTAAACTTGGGAAGGTATAAGCGATAGGAACTAACACCTCCGCGATGTGATCAGAGTTTTCGTCACTTTGCTTAATTTTGCGTAAATGATCTTTGATCCCCTCGGTGATCACCGGCAATACAATAAAAACGTTGCCGGTACTAAATGCGGTGATCCATGCATTGCGCATAACCATGATAAGGTCGCGGTATTTAACTGGGGTAAGTGCGGCAACAAGCATAGGGAGCAGCACTAACATTAAATACACGCCGACACATAAAACGACAACCCAGTACACTTGCAATTCAGACAACTCTTCTGCGCTCATGGTGCCTGCGGTACTTGCTGTCATCGCAAAAATGCCGATAGGGAAGATGGCAATGATCTTCTTGGAAATAACCGATAGACCTTGACCGACGACTTCTAACACATCGAGTAAACGGTTTTTCTTTTGATTGGAAATAAGCGCCATACCTAACGCAATACAAAATATGACTAAGGCAGGTACATTACCCTCTGCCATAGAAGCAAAAGGGTTAGCGGGAATATAATGTTTAACGAAGTCTACTTCGGGCGCTGCTGCGACCAGTGCTGGGGAAAAAAAGGTCCCGGCATCATGCGCAGGTAATGTCATAATAAAGCACCAGATCACAGCAAGACCTACCACCCAAAGGGAGATCATGACTAGCGCCGCTTTTGCAAGAATGCTTTTAACTTGTTCGGGATTAAATTTCCCTAAACCCACGATAAGGCTGACGACAATATAAGGGAGAATGGTGATTTGCATCAGGTTTACAAAACCTGTACCGATAGGTTTTAAAAATGATAACCGTTCACCGAAAACTAAACCAGCAAAAATGCCAAGTATGAGCGCCCAAAGCATCCAGTTAATGTTTTTTAGAAAATTAAGCAATTTAGTCATGTGCTCAGTCGAAAAAAGAGCGGTATTTTAATTAGCTTAGCTTAAAACTTACTGAATGTTTGAGCGATTTGATTACAAATTATCGAGTGTTTACTCAAAGTTCATAATCATCCCCACTTTTGGCACGGTAACAGGCTTTTCCTGCTGGTTGTTGCACACCGTGATAAAAGCTCATCCACAGTTTTTGTAGCTGGGTTTTAGTCTTTTTACCAACCACAGACGCCAGTGGTGTTTCTACGATAATATCTTCGATATGGGCGCTATCAAATTGACCGAGCATTCCGGTTCGATTGAAGGTAATTTCAATATGTAAACCATCGTCCTGTTTTAATAAAATAGCCTCTGGCGTTTCACGGTGACCGCATAGTGCGACGAATTGGCTACAATTTTTCAAACCACAATGGGTGCCGTTGGCAAAAAATGCAAGCAGGTGATTGTAGTAAACCACATAGTCTGTCACCTCCATGTGTGAGCCAAATTCTAAAGGACATTGTTCATCAAGATACTGTTTTGCCAGCATTGACTGTTGCGCTTTCGTATCATCAATTGATTGCTCTGTATGCGGTTGTAATTGCGCTGCCATGATCCACCTCACTTGTTCATGTTGTCATAAATTGGGAAATATATTCTGGTTGTTTCGTGTACATTTTGAGTGTAAGTTAAATATTCAAATAATTTCACAAAAAGAATTTCACAGTGTGAATTTCACAAAAACGGGGTGTGAAATCATGGCAAAAGTTGCAAGCTTAATTAGAAAGTCCCACTTTCTGGGTACTAAAATAAGAAATCTAAGAAAGCGTAACCATCTGACTTTAGAAGACTTATCGGCTCGATGCGTTAAGCAAGATCCCGCCAGTGCGCCTTCCGTTTCCTACTTGTCAATGATTGAAAGAGGCCAGCGTACGCCAAGCGAAGCGATGCTCGAAAACTTCTCCACTGTATTTCAAAAGCCGATTGAGTGGTTTTTAGATAGTCAACCAGAAGCACCGGAGATAGCGCCAGATAAAGGCAATTTCGGTGGGATAGTGGGGATGGCTTTAGAGCCCAACTTTCTATTTGCCAAAGAGATATTGCAAATTGCGATCCCAGAAATGCTGTCCCAAGCGGGGATCAGCGGTAGGCAGTTTGCGCACCTTTTGATCCGTGCCCACCAAGAACACCATCAAAACCACTTTCCTGATTTAGAGCGAGCAGCCGATGAAGTGGGGGGTAAAAATCTCTATCTCAGCTGTGATGACCTCATGGCAATTTTGCTAGCAAAAGGTCGAAAAGTGGAGTGGTTTGAGCAATCCTCTCCTGACGGAGAGGGAATGATCACTTCTTATTTCAAAGAGCCAAACTTGGTGTTTATAAATCGCGCATTGCACGCACATCCCGCGAGAATGAAATACGATTTAGCCGTTCATATTGGCCATGCAGTGCTTCACAATAGTGAGGGTTTAGAATGTGTACTCACTACTGGAGAAAGCCGGAAGAGTAGTGATAACCCAGATCACGATACTCCAAATGCCCAGGATATTTTGAGCGCGTGGCAGGATTTTGAATCGAGTTTCTTCGCAGGGGCTTTATTGTGCCCCCGTACACCATTTCGGCAGTTACTCGAAAGCCGAGGTTACGATGTGCGCGTCCATGAGCAACTTGGTATTTCGGCTTCCGTCGCAATGCGCAGAATGACATCGGTTTCACCTTATCCACATTGGCATTATTTTGATGCTTATCAAGCAGGTAAACTCAAGGCGGTGTATCGGGGCAATGGCATTCCTTTACCTTGGGGCAATATGCGTAGCGTTGCCGATCCGTGTCAGCACTGGGCCGTATTTCGTAAATTTCATGATGATAGTCATAGTGCCAGTGCTCAGCTTTCGATCTTGAACGTCAATGGTAAACCACGTCTGTATTGCTGTGAGTCAGTAAAAATCGTTGATGTGGCGAATCGTCCAAGGGTGTTGTGCGCGGGTCTGGATCTCAATCCTGCTATTAATGCACAAGGAATTGATGCTGACGCCTTGATTGGAGAATTGCAACAAGCTTGTATTAGCCATGGTGGCGCGAGTGTGGTGCCCTATCATATGAAAACCCAATTACTCCGTGTCGCCAAGATTTTAAATATCCAGTGGATTGAACGAGGGCTTGAGGGCTCTGTTCGGGTGATCTGTACTCGAGGAAAAAGCTGCCCAAGAAAGCCGAGCTGTTATGTTGAGAGTCCGTAATTGACGTCATTCGATGATTGTTTTGTTGAGTTTTTGATAATAAAAGTTGAAAAGGTCGGCGTTGCATGCCATATTTTTTAAGCGGGTTGTTTACATCTGCTTAATACTCATTCTTTTAACTATCACCTAGGAGACGTAAATGTTCATCTACAACAAACAACGCCCTAGTGATCTGCATGAATGTTCCGTTAATTACCACTTGAGTGAGTGGTTCGACGAATAGCCTCACCTGAATTCCAATTCTATTCCCATCGACAATTTGTTGGGTGGGTTTTATCACGTTCCGTATCAATGCGAATGTAAACGCTAACGCTAATTGCGTTTAGGTTTTTCAAAAAACCAAATTAATAATACCAGTTGTATTAAGTAAATGATCTATCTTGAAGCGGGGAAATAGCTTTAGTAGCACCGCTCTCGCGTCCTGCTACCGCTAAGGTACCTATATCCATATAGGC
>NZ_JAKEVK010000083.1:0-17973 GCF_022398435.1 Pseudoalteromonas sp. Isolate6
GTCGTAAACCTGTTCAGAATAGTACGAATTCATGTAAGATTAAAAAATTACACTGGTGGTTACATGAAAGAGATTTCAGTATGTTTGTTTCTATTATAATAATGTTGATTGTTGCACTTATCGTCATAGCAGTTTGGGTAAGTGCGATCCAGCAACATAAAGAGAAACAAGAAGCAGAGAGACGCAAAGAACTCGCTAAGCAAAAACGCGTAATTGAAGAAGCGGAAGACGTCATCATGAATGGCAGCAATATTCCAATGTCTGAAGTCATGATCCGTATCATTCAGCGCCGCGTGCACGACGCTTTAGCCGCAATGGTGGAGCTGTCTCCAACTTCGAGAGAGTTAAAAAGTCGATTGAATGAATCACAAGAACGCTTGAATACTCCGCCTGAAAAATCAAATGACTCTGATTCAATTGCGCTCCCTGATAACGACAAACAAATTATCGCGCTGGTTCAAGGCATAAAAAAGTTACGCCAACTACTGCGCTCTGAACATAGTAAAGGCAAAGTAGATACCCAACTGTTCGTTGGTGAAGATCGTAGGCTGGAGCGATTTCAGCTTAAAATCAATGTTGAAAGCCAGATAAAAAGAGGGCTTTCAGCGAGGACCGCAAATATGGTCGGTTCAGCAAGACAATACTTCGAAAAAGCTTACGCTACCATTTGCGCAGTTTCATACAATGATGACTATGTAAAAGAGAAAAAGGCACAGCTGGAAAGTTATTTAGAAGAGATCAGCAGTGAACTTAGAGCGTCTAACGCATCAGCGGTGAAAAAGAAAGCAGAGCAAGAACAAGACGACTTGGACGTATTATTTGCACCGAAGAAGAAGTGGTAACACCATAATTTACGTAAAAGGCTGGTCTCCCAGCCTTTTTATTACAAATGAAGTAAACCCACTAGCTTAACCAAAAGCAAACTTAACGATAAAGAGTAGTGTCAGTACCCAAACGCTGATACTAACTTCATTTGCTTTGTTGCACGCCACTTTCACTGCTGTATAGGAAATAAACCCCAGGGCAATACCATGTGCGATAGAAAACGTAAGTGGCGTCATCAATAACACAACACTGACCGGAATAGCATCGCTCATCTCATCCCAATTAATTAACTTTAGGTTTTGTAGCATTAATACCGACACATACAATATCGCGCCTGCCGTCGCATAGGCAGGAACCATCTGTGCCAGTGGCGCAAAGAACATCATGAGTAAGAAACAGATCCCTACAACCACGGCAGTCAATCCTGTTCGGCCGCCAACGGATACACCTGACACTGATTCGATGTATGAAGTCGTCGTTGAGGTACCGAGCACTGAGCCTGCAATCGTCGCAGTGCTGTCAGCTGACAGTGCCCTACCCAACCTTGGCATGCGACCATGCTCATCAGATAATCCGGCCTTTTGCGTCACCGCAACCAATGTGCCACTGGTATCAAATAAATCGACAAATAAAAATGCAAACACCACGCTGAGCATGGAAAGCTCAAAAATTCCGCTCAAATCCAACTGCATATAGGTCGGCGCGATGCTCGGGGGCATATCAACAACCCCGTGATAATCTACAAGCCCAAGCCCCCATGCAATACCCGTCACCATTAAAATGCTGATAAGCACACCACTTTTGACTTCACGGTACATGAGCGCCGCAATCACAAAAAAGCTGGCAATGGCTAATAATGGGCCGGGAGAAGTGATATCACCAAGCTGTACTAATGTGGCATCGCTTGCCACCACAATTTTCGCGTTTTTTAACGCAATTAACGCTAAGAACGCGCCTATACCCGCAGCGATCGCACGCTTTAGCACAATGGGAATAGCTTGGATCACCCACTCACGAACTTTGAAGACACTCAAAAATAGGAATAAACAGCCTGACATAAATACCGCGCCTAATGCACTTTGCCACGTATAACCCATACCAAGCACAACACCATAGGTAAAAAAGGCGTTTAAACCCATTCCAGGCGCAAGCGCTAATGGGTAGTTTGCCCATAGTCCCATAATAAAGCAGCCGATTGCAGCTGCGATACAAGTTGCTACAAAAGCAGCGCCGTGGTCCATACCAGCTTCAGCTAGCATTGCAGGGTTTACGAAAACGATGTAAACCATAGTAACGAATGTCGTCAAGCCAGCAATCACCTCAGTTCTTACATTGGTGTGCATAGCTTGCAGTGAAAATAACCGCTCGAGCATAACTAAAATTACAAATTTGAGGAACAAGTGATTGGATTTTAACACGAATCACTTTAAAACTCGGACAAAATAGTTAAAATTCAGCTACACTCTGCTTATCAACATTATTGCGAATACATATATGGATCAAAATAGCACCGATAACTCAGCAAACCATGACTTAGAACAGCAACTGCTGAATGTGCTTGAATTTGTGACGTCACCATTAAAAGCGGACGCAAAATTCCCAGATCTTCACGACAATACTCAAGCACTGAAAAAAGGTCTCTATTACCTAAAAGAAAAGTCTTTCCCGCTTGCAGCAAAGTGGCTAAGACTGGCGGCGATGACTGGTGATTTAAAGGCACAGTTCTTTTTAGGTTTGTTGTTTATGAAAGGCCAAGGAGTGCCACCCAGCCCATTTCATGCAGCTGCTTGGTTGAGTTTGGCCAGCAGTCAAGGACACAAAGGCGCCGAACAAGTACTACTTGATGTTCGCCGCTTTCTTACTACTAAGCGCTTTAGAGATGCACAATGCTATGCAGCAACACTTTACGAGCAAATTCATCAACTACAGCATATTAGCCAATAAATTAAATTTTACTCCTCAAAAAAATGTAGGCTAGGCGTAGCCAAGCCTCTCTTAAGTAAACATACGCTTACCCTCTGCAACGGTCACAATAGTACAGTAGGAAAACTACTGTATAGCAGCTGAGAAAATTTCCTATTGCTTTATTCATATTCAAATTTCGTCAATTAAGCTCTCATTTCAAAAAATCACAACCATTTGTTTTATATTGAAAATTTAAACCAAGTAAAAATTAAGCTTGAATATTGATTAAAAAGCTAGCAATTTTTCTTGCATTCACACACTGTATAAACTACTGTATACACATACTGTATAGATAACCAGTGAGACAATTATGTTACACAGCAATACACTTCTACAGCCAAACAATTCGACTTATTACACACTTAACGAAATCAATAATGTTATCGTTGAAGATGAGATCGTCGCTAGCTTAGAGTTACTTAAAGTTTTACATAAATGTCAGCATAAACAAGGCTGGACGCTACTCGTTGCGCCCGATAATGTACCAAACAAGTCACTGCTAGAAAGTGCTTCTGTTGATGCAAGCAAGTTGCTCGTCATTAGGCAAAAGCACATATACGACCTTGAGTATGTACTTAAAAGTGCTATCAGCAATGGTAATTTCGCTGCGGTGGTGATTTGGACTGATATTGCATCAGTGCAAACTATCAACAAAATGGAACTGCCGGTATCTGACGTTGCAATACACTGTTTTCAAAGCGCTTAACAAGCTACAATAACAGGATATAAATTTGTTAAAACTGAAGTTTTTATGTCTTGTTATTGCAATTCATCCCTTCCCTATTCGCAATGTTGTGAGCCGTACCTTAAGGGACAAAAATTCGCAGAGCGTCCACAAATACTCATGCGTTCTCGCTATACTGCATACTGCTTAAAAGATGCAAAGTATATTCATGACACCTACGCCCAGGCTAAACAAGCACAAAATAGTGTCGACGATATTGCTACATTTGCTAATTATGCACACTTTATAAAATTGGAAGTGCTAGAAGAAGCAGTAGAAGCTACTCAGGGGATCGTTGAGTTTAAGGCGCACTATATCGCAGAAAACACTCACTATATACTCCATGAACGGTCAAATTTTATCACCGAAGCAGGCAGATGGTATTACTTAGATGGCGAATTGTATGATACGCCTACAACCAAGGTAGGCAGAAATGACCTCTGCCCGTGCGGCAGTGATAAAAAGTACAAAAAGTGCCACGGTAGCTAAAATAGCCTGAATTAGAGATTAGATACAAAGCAATAAAAAAGCTTGAAACGAGCGAAAGATGATTAAGGGTAGTTTATACCAATTGAATTAATTCTCTAATCAATTTGAAGGGTGAAATAGCATATTAGCTTCGTTAAAAATTTCTCATTTAGAACAACTAAATAGCAAAATCTTTGCCTTGCCTATATGGATATAGGTACCTTAGCGGTAGCAGGACGCGAGAGCGGTGCTACTAAAGCTATTTCCCCGCTTCAAAATAGATCATTTACTTAATACAACTGGTATTAGCCTAGACATGAAGCTCGATAAGCGTGGCGTTTAATGTCAGTCTAGTAACGAAGCAAACAGTTGTAAAATGACAAGTTTAATACCAGGTTGTCTTAAATTCGCTCAATTTAGCAGCTAATGTTGTTACGCCGTCGCGCGTAACATACTCTGCATATCTCCCGTTGCAATTTGATCATAGAAACCAGCCGCATCCATTGCCTTTTCAGCGACTAAGGCAAGTTTACCTTGCGTACTTGCCAAACGTCTTTTAACCGCTGGTTCCAAATTTTCTACAACTTCGAGTGGAATATGCTTTTTATCATTTCGTGCAGCAAAAGGTTCTGGATTTAAATTTTCTTGCAATCGCAAGGTCGCCATCGCTCCCATAGATACCAGCTGCGCATTATGCTGACCAATAAGCATATTGTACTCTTTTGGTGCAAGCGGCTTTTGTGGTCCTATTTCAAATTGCTTTTTTAGTGTTTCTTCTGAGCTATCTTTCGCGGCAGCTTCAGATTTTGGTAGATGAAATTGGCTAAAGTCTAGTGCATCAGTTGATAGCATAGATAACAGCATGGCAAAATCGGCAGAGCGCGTCTCATGAACACTGATATTTAATGCGGGCCCTAATTGCGACTCACTGATTAAAACGCCATCAACTTGCATGTATTCCAACCGATTATTTTGCTAATTACGAATTTATCGGCCTTTTTCCGAAAAACTTTAGTAGTTTTCTTTACTTCGAAAAAAACTTTGTTATTATCACCGCCGTTGTTTAGGAGGGGTTCCCGAGCGGCCAAAGGGATCAGACTGTAAATCTGACGGCTCAGCCTTCGCTGGTTCGAATCCAGCTCCCTCCACCATAAACAACAGTTACAATTTCGGAGGGGTTCCCGAGCGGCCAAAGGGATCAGACTGTAAATCTGACGGCTCAGCCTTCGCTGGTTCGAATCCAGCTCCCTCCACCACTTTCAAATTGTAACGCTTTAAAATGTATGGAGGGGTTCCCGAGCGGCCAAAGGGATCAGACTGTAAATCTGACGGCTCAGCCTTCGCTGGTTCGAATCCAGCTCCCTCCACCACTTTTAAAGTAAACGCTCCAAATGATGGAGGGGTTCCCGAGCGGCCAAAGGGATCAGACTGTAAATCTGACGGCTCAGCCTTCGCTGGTTCGAATCCAGCTCCCTCCACCACCTTCTATTGCTTTATCTCACAATAAGCTTACATATATAAACGAGCTTAAAAACAATCCAAAGCCAAAAATCAAATGTGCTGCCATACTTTTTACCCTTGCCTTATTCGGTTCTGGTAATTTAGATGCTGCGACCCCTGCACCAAAACAGGGTTGCATAATAAAGAATGGAAACACACACGTTATTAAGCCAAAAACTAATGCAATCAAAAGGCTTGGCTCAGTCAACCAAGGCTTGCCCACGCCCAGCAGTATCGCCAAGGCGAATACAATCCCAATGAGATAATGCATGCACCAACCAATGACACGTTCACCAGATATTGGCTTACTATGCCCGATACCTTGATGCGTAAGTTGACCTTGACACAAGTGTCCAATCCACCTGCCAACTAATGCATAGTCTAAGCCCTTTATGGCAAACAAGCGACTGAGCATAAATGCCCACAAATCCATAACAAGCGTTGCACCTACGCCAATCGCGACTGCAGGCATTAACATCGAATATAGGTTTTCCACTATTTTTACTCCTCTTTTTTACTGATAACCGCTATCCTACTAGTTCAAGTTAACTTTAAGTCAAGGGCAAGAATGGATATCAGTGAAGTTGCAAAAAAATCAGGTTTACCCGCATCCACGCTTAGATATTATGAAGAAAAAGGGCTGATCCGATCGATTGGTCGACAAGGGCTTAAACGTGTTTTTCCCCCGTCGATACTTGAACGTCTAGCGCTTATTACCCTTGGTAGAAACGCAGGCTTTTCGTTAGATGAAATAGCGGACATGTTTACCCCCGAGGGTAAAGCGGATATTGATAGGATGAAGTTACAATCTAAAGCGGATGAATTAAATGAAACCATTAAGCATTTAACTGCAATGCGAGATGGCCTCTATCACGCTGCAAAATGCCCTGCGCCAAGCCATTTTGAATGCCCGACATTTAAAAAGTTGTTAAAACGCGCGGCAAAAGCGAGGCCCGACAAATAATAGGCATAAACAGGGCGCTATGCTAATGCTCAATCATCAAGTCACGACCGTGGTCACGTAAATAACGCCGAGCCATTTTATGGTCGTCGCCATAGTGCTTTGTTACCAAATGCCAAAATGCGCTATTGTGTGCCATAACATGAAAATGGCAAAGTTCGTGCACTACCACATAATCAATTACCCACTTAGGCGCACCAATCAAAAGCGTATTAAACGCAAGCACGCCTTTAGATGAAAAACTGCCCCAGCGGCTTTTGTAAACGCGTATTTTTAGCGTATCAAAGCGAGCTTGAATATCAGGTTGATACCGCGCAATAACCATATCTACATAGTCATTTAGCGTTTCGCTTAACAGCGCGACTAACTCACCCCATTCATTTTTGACAGCCTTAAGTAACACTCTTTTGTTATCAAAATCAATTACAGAGGTTGTACTTTCGCCTCTATGAATAGTAAAGGTCTCGCCGAATACTTGCACAATTCCTGTTTCAAGCGGCCGAGGGCTCTCAGGTATGACTTTTAGAGCAAGCTTTGATTTTATCCAATCGGATTTGCTTTCCACCCAATTATGTAACCAGCGCTCGCAAACTTGCTCTGGTGCATACACAAATACTTGGCCAGCTTTTATTTTTATCGCAACGCTCTTACGTTTTCGGCTTTTCTTCAATTGATATTGCAAGGTAACAAATTCTTAGCCACTAAAGCATGCATTATAATATGAGCAACTTATCAGAGTCACTGCAAACGCCATGTAAGATGATGAATTTGATCAACAATGACAATAAACTCATCAATAGTGTGGTTTCTAACACACTATAAATTAGAAAGATTTTTTCGTTAAATCACCGTATTTATTATTTTTGCTGCTACGCTTAATGAAAAAGGCATTTTGATTTAGGCAAGCTATGGCTGATAAACCCATTTGCCAATATGTGTCACCTGAGGGAAAAAAATGCAGTGAAATCGATATGGGCTCAGGTTACTGCTTTTGGCATGATAATAAATTCGATAAAGGTGGCTTAGAGCTAAGCCAAAAGCTTGAACGCTACGCCAAGCGAGGCGGCTTGCTACAAGGCTTAGAGTTGAAGCGAGCCAATTTGGAAGGGCTCAATCTTGTTAACTTTGAAAATCATCATGGCTATGATCTATCTTATAGCAACTTTTATCGTGCCAATTTGAAAGGGGCGCACCTGTTTAATAATACCATTAAGCATGCGTCTTTAATGAAGGCGGATTTGAGAGAAGCAAGCCTGCACTGCTGTAATTTAGAAAGCACCAATTTGCTCGGCATAAAGCTGGAAAACACCCGTATCGATAATATGGAACTCGGTGAGCAATTACTGCAAGAGCAGCAAGCTTTTGAAGCACGTAGAAACCGAGCTAAAGAAGATGCGGAAGACTTGTTTCTGCAGTCCGAAGAGATCTATCGTTTACTACGTAAAGGCGCAGAAAACCAAGGACTATTTGAAATGGTTGGGCGCTTTACATATAAAGAGCTGCGCATGCGACATGCTCAGTATCCACGATTTTCAAAACGTCACCTTATTTCCAGCTTTGTCGACCTGCTATGTGGGTATGGAGAAAAGCCAGAAAATGTCATTCGCTTCAGTCTAGGCATGATAATTACCTGTGCATTTTGCTATTTTCTATTTGGCGTTTCGTTTCAAGATCAGATAATGCAGCTAGACTTAGACAACAGTGTATCTGAAAATGTAATGGCGCTGCTGAATAGCTTTTATTTTAGTGTTGTTACCTTCACAACCTTAGGTTATGGGGACATTACGCCTGTGGGGATCTCCCGGCTGATCGCAGCGGTAGAGGCTTTTACCGGCAGCTTTTCATTAGCGCTATTTGTAGTGGTTTTTGTAAAGCAAATGACGAGATGATACTCATCTCGTCATTTTTAATCCGCGATTTCTGATTTCAGTTGTTCTAAAAAATCCAGCATATATTGAGTGCGGGCTTGTGCCTGCTCACGAGCTGCAGTGGTATGCATGTTATCTTTAATATGCAGCAGCTTAATGAAGAAGTGATCTAAGGTATATTTGGTATCGTCCGCTTTTCTGTGCTCACAAAATGGGTCTTCTACATTGTAGAGATTACGCGCTATCGCCCCACCTACTTTCATACAGCGGCTAACACCTATCGCCCCTAACGCATCCATTCTATCTGCATCTTGGACAATTTTGGCTTCTAATGTCGTGGGTGTGACACCAGCGCTAAAGCTATGTGCAACAATGGCGTGGTGAATCGCCTCAAGTTTACCCGTGTCGTACTTCAACTCTGTTAGGAAGGCAACCGCCTTATCTGCAGCTAATTTCGACGCCAGCGGTCTATCTGGATGATTTTTTGCTACGGCAACACAATCATGTAACCAAGCGGCAGGGATCACCACAGCAGGATCCGCCCCCTCAGCTTCGCAAAGCGCCTTTGCAACTTTAACTACACGCTTGATATGGGACAAGTCATGGGCGGTATCTGCACATGGTGTCGACAGCATAAACTCTTCACATGCTTTTTCTAATTCATGCATTTTTAACGTCATTAAGCTCAACTTTTATTAATATCCGACAAATAAGCCCACACAAATTCAGCGGGAAAGGCATTACTGATTGTATGTTGCCACACCCTTCACTAAAATGGCAGCTATCAGGAAAGATTAGAGAAAATATATGACTTGCGCGCTATATCTGCAACCAGGCAGAGAAAAATCCCTTAACAGAAAGCACCCTTGGGTTTTCTCAAAGGCCATTAAAAAAGTAAAAGGCAAGCCTGCCCTTGGCGATACCGTCAAGATTTACAGCAATGAAGGTAAATACCTCGCCACAGCCGCTTACAGTCCAGACTCTCAGATCAGAGCCAGAATTTGGACATTTGATGAATCACAACATATTGACCAAGCGTTTTTTGAGCAAAAACTCGCTCGAGCACTAGCAGCCAGAGAATATGTTATTGCTGAAGGTGGTTTAACTGGCTTTCGATTGTGTGCCGCAGAGTCAGATGGTCTGCCAGGTGTAACAATTGATAAGTTTGATAACTACTTGGTTTGTCAGTTGCTAAGCGCTGGTGCCGAGCGTCACAAAGGTGAAATAGTAATGGCATTGCAATCACTATTTCCTGATTGTCATGTTTACGAGCGCTCAGATGTTGATGTGCGCAAAAAAGAAGGCCTTGATAAAATTACCGGACCGCTTGCTGGCGATGCACCAACCACACCTGTCCTTATTAGCGAAAATGGTTTAAAGATTGAAGTCGATATCATCGGCGGCCATAAAACTGGCTTTTATCTAGATCAACGCGACAGTAGAGCCGCGTTAGAACGCTTTGTAAAAGACAAAGAAGTGCTTAACTGTTTCTGCTACACCGGTACATTCGGCCTGTATGCGCTGCGCGGTGACTGTAGTAAAGTTATCAACGTTGACGTATCGCAGCCAGCACTCGACACTGCAAAACGTAATGTAGAACATAATGGACTAGACTTGTCGAAGGCTGAGTTTGTGAAGCAAGACGTGTTCAAGCTACTAAGACAATATCGTGATGAGGGCCGCCAATTCGATACGATTGTGATGGATCCGCCAAAGTTTGCAGAAAGTAAGGCGCAGCTTAATGGTGCCTGTCGTGGTTATAAAGATATCAATATGATTGCCATGCAAATATTAAAGCCTGGTGGCACATTACTCACCTTCTCGTGTTCTGGCCTTATGGAACAAAACCTATTCCAGAAAGTCGTTGCAGACGCTGCGCTCGATGCAGGTAAAGAGCTGTTGATTATGGAAAGGCTAAATCAAGCCGCCGACCACCCTATTGCGGGCAATTATCCAGAGGGCTTTTACCTAAAAGGTCTTATTTGTAAGGTTTATTGATCAAGCAACTCACAGTGGTATTGGAGAAAGCTTCAATACCACCCTTAGGGCTTTAATTAATCTAATTGAACTTGGTGATTTCAAGTCCTACAACCCACTGCTCATCCTGCTCTTGACTACAGCGGATCACGGTTGCATGAGCACTAAGTGGCTGGATCATATCGCCACTGGAATCAATGAAAATGTCAACGGTTGAATTTGCTTCGATTGGGTCGCTCACTGTCACCGACAACCCCGTAGCACTTAAATCGTGGCAAACTCCTTGGTACACTTTACCTGACTCAAGCTCAGTTAATTTTGCTACCGCATCTACCGACATACGCATAAAACGGCGTTTATCTTCATTGATCATATAACGCTCCTACACCATTGATTTTATTTTTTCTAATAGCGATTGCATTGAGAATGGCTTAACCACATAGGCATCGCAACCTGCATCGAATCCCGCTTTTTGTTCTTTTTCAGACTCTAAACCAGACACCATTAGTACCGGAATGTCCTTAGTTTCTGGTGTATTTTTCAACATTCGACAGGTGTCGTAGCCGTCAAGACCCGGCATACACACATCAAGCAAAATAGCATCTGGAGGATCAGCAATTGCATTCGACAGGCAACTCGTACCCGAGTTTGCATAGCTCAGCTCAAACGCCCCTGACAGTGCCATTTCGAGCATTTCATAGTTAAAATACTCGTCGTCGACCACTAGCAGGTGCGGTGCATTTTTCCTTTTCTCTCGTGTGGACATATTCAATGCCGCTTCCTTCTCACAATCCAAAGTTTTACTTCCTCATATAATAAAGTAACTGTCGTACTCTAAAATGCAAGTTTATATTTCGCACTCTTTTATAGAATTCAGAACGCGTTTAGCCGAAATTGGATAAGCCGTTCCTAATGTTTGAGCGAACAAAGACACGCGAAGTTCCTGTTGCATCCAAAAAATATTTATAAGCGACTCTGGTACAGGTAATCCAGAGGGAATTTTTGCCAACTTGTCTTGATAAGCTGTAGCAACTTTTTCCAATTCTAATACACACAACCTATCTCTGTTTGGATCTACCGCAAGTTTTTCAAGCCTTTTCTCAATCGCTTTCATGTAGCGCAAGATATCAGAGATTTTGTCAGCACCGTGAGCGGTGACAAAGCCTTTAAAGATAAGATCGGATAACTGAGATTTTATGTCGCCATGCGCGGTGATCATCGTGAGATCCACTCTGCCTTTCATGCGCTTGTTAATACTGTGGGCAATGCTAAGCACAGCCTCAACTTGCTTCGCAATTTCAACTACAGTATCGCCTAGCTCAGCTCGAATGTGCTCTTTGGCTTTTTCAAACGCGACATCATCTCTGATCTCACCAAATCCACGCAGCAGCTTGTCAACCCCAGCTTGCGTACAGTCATCAACTAAATCATGCACTTTTCCAAAGGGGTTAAAATACAATCCTAACTTAGCCTTATTTGGTAAGTGTTGCTGTAGGTATTTAACAGGCGAAGGAACATTGAGTAGCATAAGACGGCGCAATCCTGCTTGATGCGCCGCTTGAGCTTTTATTTCGTTATCAAACAATTCTATGGCCGTACTTTGTTTTTTATCGACTAATGCTGGGAACGCCTTAATCTCATAATTTCCTTGCTTTTTAGTATATTGCTCCGGCAGCTCGCCGAAATCCCACTGCTGAATATCCGTTTGCTCGATCCCTTGCTCAGCCACTTGCGAAAGCGTCTCGGTCACTTGACCTTGCAACTTTGCCTTGAGTGCTAGTAAATCAAAGCCATGGGCTATCACCTTGCCTTTGTCATCGACTACCTGAAATTGCATTTTTAAGTGCGGTTCAAGTGCACTAATGTCCCAATCTGACTCGGCGACTTTAACACCTGTCATTCTGAGTAAACGATTGGCCACCGCTTCTCTAAATGAACCTTGCATTACCTCAACGGCGGCAAGCACCGCATCTGCATAATTTGGTGCTGGCACAAAGTTACGTCTTAGGGTCTTCGGCAGTGACTTAATAAGCCCACAAACCAGCTCATGTCTGAGCGCAGGAATATGCCAATCAAAACCTTCATCTTGAACTTGGTTTAATAGTGCCAGAGGAATATTGACCACCACGCCGTCGAGTGCTTGGCCTGGGTCAAAGTGGTAACTGAGAGGCAAAATCAAATTCCCTTGTTGCCACGTATCAGGATAATGTGTATCCGTGATATGTTCAGCGTCATGCTTCATTAACAGATCGCGCGTCATATGCAAAAAGCGTTTGTCTTTTTGCTTTTGTGAACGCCACCATTTATTAAACGCAGCACGATTATTTACGTCTTTTGGAATTCGATCGTTATAAAACGCAACAACATCTTCTTCGTCGACTAGGATATCGCGACGCCTCGCTTTATCTTCAAGCGCCTGCACTTCTTCAACCAACTTTTGGTTTGCGCTCAAAAAGCCTTCGCTTTGGCCAAGTTGACCGTTTGCCAGCGCTTCACGAATAAATATCTCTCGGCTAACCACAGGATCAATATCGCTATACACCGTGCGTTTACGGCCAACGATGATCAAGCCGTATAAGGTTTGCTGTTCAAATGCGATAACCGCTCCAGCCTTTTTCTCCCAATGCGGCTCGCTATAGCTTCTATTTACTAAATGCTTAGCGATTGGCGCAATCCAATTTACATCGATTTTGGCATTAACCCGAGCATAAAGTTTACTGGTTTCCACAAGCTCGGCAGACATCAACCACTTAGGGCTTTTCTTAAACAGTGTTGAACCTGGAAAAATATGAAATTGGCTGTTACGTGCGCCTTTAAATACTTGCTTTTGCTTTTCGTCTTTTACACCAATATGGCTAAGCATACCGCTTAGCAATGATTGATGGACGGCTTCATCGCTTGCAGGACTGCTATTTATTTTAAAGCCGAGCTCCTCACACACCGTAGTCAGCTGATATACAATATCTTGCCATTCACGTACACGCATGTAGGCCAAAAAGTCTTTTTGGCATTGCTTTCTAAACTGGTTACGCGTCAGTGCTTGCTGCTGCGCTTCGATGTAATTCCACAGATTTAGATATGCAACAAAATCAGAGTGTTCGCACTCAAAGCGGTTATGTTTTTCGTCAGCTGCTGCACGTTTGTCTTGAGGACGCTCTCTTGGGTCTTGAATAGACAGTGCCGCAGTGATCACTATCGCTTCCCAAAGCGCGTTGTTTTGTGCCCCTGACATCACCATCTTAGCAAGCCTTGGGTCTATGGGTAAGCGGCTTAGTTTGCGACCTGATTCTGTGAGCTTGGCTTTTTCTCTGCGCTTTGCAGGAACTATCGCCTCCAACTCTTCAAGTAATGACATGCCATCTTTGATATTACGGCTATCAGGCGCTTGTACAAATGGGAATTGACTTATATCACCAAGTCCAAGTGCGAGCATTTGCAAAATAACGGAAGCTAAATTGGTTCTTAGAATTTCAGGGTCGGTAAACTCAGGGCGCCCTAAAAAGTCGTCTTCAGAATATAAACGAATACAAATACCAGATGCCACACGCCCACATCGACCTTTACGCTGGTTTGCACTGGCTTGTGATACTGCTTCAATCGGTAAGCGTTGCACCTTTGTTCGATAACTATAGCGGCTTATTCTCGCAGTACCCGGGTCGATAACATAGCGAATACCTGGTACTGTCAATGACGTTTCTGCAACGTTTGTAGATAATACAATACGCCGCTGGCTATGCGGCGCAAAAATGCGATTTTGTTCGGCATTAGAAAGGCGCGCATACAAAGGTAAAATCTCAACGCCTTTTAAATTGCGTTTTGCCAGCGCATCAGCGGTGTCACGAATTTCACGTTCACCGTTCATAAATACCAGAATATCCCCAGGTCCTTCAGCACAAAGCTCATCAACCGCATCAAAAATACCCTGTAACTGGTCGTTTTCTGCTTCGCTATTTTGTGAGTCTACATCTTCAACTGGACGATATCTCACTTCTACTGGATAAGTTCGTCCTGACACTTCAATAATAGGTGCGTCACTAAAATGTTTAGAAAAACGCTCAGGATCAATGGTTGCTGAGGTAATAATCACTTTAAGGTCTGGACGCTTCGGCAACAGCTGCTTTAAATAACCCAAAATAAAATCAATATTCAGGCTGCGCTCGTGCGCTTCATCAATGATGATTGTGTCGTACTGGTTGAGGAATCTGTCTTGTTGAATTTCCGAGAGCAAAATACCGTCGGTCATCAGTTTTACGTATGTATTGTCAGAGACTTGATCTGAGAAGCGAATTTTAAATCCAACTTCTTGCCCCATCTCGCAGCCAATTTCTTCTGCAATACGGGTAGATACACTTCTTGCTGCTAGTCTTCTTGGTTGTGTATGACCAATATAGCCATCCACGCCTCTACCTAACTCTAAACAAATTTTAGGCAGCTGCGTGGTCTTCCCCGAGCCTGTTTCTCCGGCAACAATAACCACTTGGTTATTCGCAATGGCTGCTTTGATGTCGTCTTTTTTCTGGCTGACAGGTAGTTGCTCAGGGTACTCTACTGCTGGAATATTGGCACTTCTTGTTACCTTTAATTCTTGGCTTTTTGCAATCGCAGCCGCTACTTTTGCGGCTACCTGCTTTTGCTTTTCTTGATCGGTAATTTTTTTCGCGCCATGGAGGCGCTTTTTGAGGATGAAGTGATCCTTTTTAAGACATGAATTTAGCTCTTTGAACAGCGAGTCAACCTGCACTACACGACACCTTGTGATTACATAAAACGCCGTGTAGTTTACCAAATCAGATTAGGCGAACCCAACAAAATTTGGTTAGGAATTGAGATTTTTGCCGTTATTCTCAAGGCAGCTCCTCATGAGCTACCGAAACGGCCTGTATATTTCATCGCTTCATACGTAGCGGTGGCCAGAGACATAAGCATCATGTAAATGCTTATCTAACGCTAATAACACGTTTGCGCGACTGATGATCCCGAGTAAGCGCCCTTCATCGTCAACTACCGGGTACACTTTGGGTTTATTGCAAATCATCAAATCTGCCATTTGCACTATACTATCTTCACGTTTTACACAAAGAGGCTCTTTTGTCATGACGTCGGACACAACACTATGAGACTCATTTTGATAGGTCGCCTCTAGCATTTTTTTGAGACAATCTTGCTCAGATAAAAACCCAATAACTCGCTTTGTCTCGTCTATAACCGGCCCGCCCGATTGACCGCTTTGTAGCAGCTTCTCTACAGCTGATTCTACGCGCATATCTTGCTTGAATGTTACGGGGCGATGATTTAAGTAGTCTGCGACTTTTATTGATTGCATTGCTCATCTCCATTAAAAACGCCAGCTATCATGATAATAATAGCTGGCGTTTGAAGAACTTGCTTAGTCTCAACGAAATATTGTTTTACTCGCTATAAATACCAACATAGGTCGGTGTTGTTGACGACTTGCTCGCACGGTACATCCCCGCGGTATTAAATGGCATACTAATATTGCCTTTCGGGTCAACAATGATCACCCCACCCGTACCACCAATTGGATAAAGCGTATCAAAAATCACTTCTTTCCCTGCTTTGTCAATCGACTTGTTTTGATAAGCAACACGAGCACAAATATCAGCTGCGACATTATATCGAATAAAATACTCGCCATGCCCCGTTGCTGAAACAGCACAAGAGCGGTTATCCGCAAATGTGCCCGCACCAATCACCGGTGAGTCACCTATCCGTCCGAAGCGTTTCGCCGTCATCCCACCGGTTGACGTTCCGGCCGCTAAATTCCCTTGTTTATCAAGAGCGACAGCTCCCACAGTTCCCATCTTATACTGGCTTTTCAATTGTTGGTGTGCCGCCTGATAGTCCTTGGTCGCCGCTTCTTTCATCTGCAATCGCTTTTTCGCTTTTAGCAGCGATTGATAGCGAGCATCGGTGTCAAAATAGCTGTTTTCCACTAACGTAAAACCGCGTTTCTTAGCAAAGTCTTCCGCACCTTCACCACTTAGCATGACATGTACTGAGTGCTGCATCACTTCTTTTGCTAGGTTGATTGGGTTTTTAATGTGCTTCACCCCCGCCACAGCGCCCGCTTGGCGATTACGACCATCCATGATTGACGCATCTAGCTCATGTCCTTCATCATAAGTGTACACGGCACCCTTACCAGCATTAAAAAAAGGCGAGTCTTCAAGAATATTAATGGCAGCCGTCACTGCATCAAGACTTTCTCCACCTTGTTCTAGTACCTTATAGCCAGCCTCAACAGCTTCTTTTAATTTAGCTTTGTATTGTTTTTCTTTTTCTGGCGTGAAGTTACTGCGCTCAATTGTGCCAGCCCCTCCATGAATGGCGATCGCAAACGGGGACACTTTCTCATCAGCGACAGCAGCTGTCGCCGACAAAGCTAATAAGGCTGCTAGCAAAGAAATTTTTTTCATTTTTATACCTTGGTTCGTTGTTAAACTTCAGCATGAGGTGAATTTTAGAGCGATGCAAGCTTTCGCGTTAAAAGTTTTTTATTTAGAACAACTAAATAGTATCCACAAAAAAAGCGCTTCCATCAGGAAGCGCTTTTCTCAAATCATTCTACTATATTAAAAGCAATTAGCTTGCTTCGCGCTGTGCCTTCATACGTGCAAGGCGTGCTACTTGGTGAGTAGAAGTCAAGAATGCGAAGATAGGTGCTAAATAACCACGTTTACGTAGCTCTAGGAAATCTTCGTCACCTAATTCATTTAGCTTACGCTCATCCACAAGGTAAATACCGTTGATGTCTTTCTTCTCACCACGGATTTCTACCGTTAGTGTTTGTTGAACTAAAAGCTCTTTATCAGCAAGATACTGAGTAAATGCTTCAGTTACGCGAGCAAACTCAACATAGCTTACCAACGCTTCTTTACGACGACCTAGATATTCAGTTTCTTTACCGTCTTCGAAAAGCGCATTACCTTCTTCTTCACCAACTAGCGGGCTTGCTTCGTCTATCACAATACCAAACTGATCTTGTTCAGGATGCTTAACCAAACCAAACGGGTAACGTGCTGCGGCCATTGGTACAAAGCTGCCAGTCCACTTGTCACCATCTACAAATAAGTTTTCACCTGGCTGAAGACCAAACATAGCAACCGCTTGAAATTGACCTGACTCAGTGTTTTTAACAAACGCCATCGGGAATTCTGTCGCTACACGCGCAAACTCATGCGCCACTACAGGCATTAAGTGCTGAGTTTTAAGGAAATCAACGTTCACGCCATTTTTTACTTTGATGTTCGCGTGCTTTTCGTTGTGTAAAGGCTGCACTTGTTGTTCCGCCATAATACTGCTCCATTATTTTACGTATTTGTTACTTTATTTATTGCCCCTAAGGCTAGCGGTTTTCGGTGCAAATTGGAAGTTAAATATTTTTTAA
Source organism: Pseudoalteromonas sp. Isolate6 (assembly GCF_022398435.1). Classification (NCBI taxonomy): domain Bacteria; kingdom Pseudomonadati; phylum Pseudomonadota; class Gammaproteobacteria; order Alteromonadales; family Pseudoalteromonadaceae; genus Pseudoalteromonas; species Pseudoalteromonas sp. Isolate6. Next base: position 17,697 of record NZ_JAKEVK010000083.1, read on the forward strand.
GGTGGGCCGGAGCCTTATCACCTATTTAATTGGTAGTTTGTGTATCTAAAGTTTAAAAAGTTATGTCTCTATATTTCTATTGAGATATTAGTGACACTGCGTAAACACCCCTACGACTTTATCAAACGTATGCAACGATCATTTAAGTACCACTGATGAGTAATATTCAATCAAAAAAGTTATTCAAAAAATCAAACCCCTTAATAATCATTAGTTTGAAATAGCAACCTAAAATTACAACTTGAAAAAACTGAATAACATATTGACACCTATAATT
>NZ_JAKEVK010000084.1:0-17860 GCF_022398435.1 Pseudoalteromonas sp. Isolate6
ACTGTGACTCATTCAGCAAATAAATTGAGTCCATATGTTCTTGTGGTTCAACTTGCGGTGAAAGAGGCAAAGTGTCAAATTTTTCAACATAGTTTGCATCTGGGTTGCAAGAGCTAGAGTGCGCACCCGATGTTAATCCGCGAATAAAATCTTGCTCAGCAAACTGCTCACTGCCTTCCAAGCATAGTTTATAGCCGGTGGTATTAAAACCGTCAAATAAGAGTGACTTGATGTTTTTCCGATTGAGCGGTTCAGGTTCAATACTAAAGTCTTCTCGCAAAGAGAAACTAGGCTCTTGCTCAAATGCTATCATTTCTACTTCAAACCAACGGGTGGCATGTGCAGACGTGCTACTTATCAAAGCCGCTAGGATGGCCAGATTTTTTATTGTTTTCATGCTACAGCCTTTTTCTCAAAGTCATCAATCATCGCATTAACCAGTTTCAATCTCTCTTGGCCATTTTTTTCTTCGATCAGGAACTTAAGTTTATTCGCGCCTTCCATTCTATAGGTTGATGGGCTACTTTGTATCAATCCTATGATGAATGTTGGGTTAACTTTTGTATGACTACTGAACTCAAAGAAGCCACCCTTAGGGTTTGCCTCGACCTTGTTAATGCCCAATTGAGTTGCCTTTAGCTTAACAGACTGCACCGCAAAAAGGTTTTTCGCCGCATCTGGAAGCAGTCCAAAGCGGTCGATTAATTCGATTTGCAGCTCATCGAGTTCAGCCAGTGATTTAGTGCTTGCGATGCGTTTATACATGCTAAGACGAATATTTACATCATGAATGTAATCATCCGGTAGCAGTGCTGGGAATTTAAGGTCAACCTCGCATTGCTGCTGAAGTAGATTGTCGAGTGTTGGTTCTTTACCATTTTTCAAGGCTTCGACTGCTTGTTCCAGCATTTCCATATACAGCGTAAAGCCTACAGTTTGAATTTGACCGCTTTGATCATCTCCCAACAGCTCACCTGCACCTCTGATCTCTAAATCGTGGGTGGCGAGGGCAAAACCTGCGCCTAAGTCTTCGAGTTGCTCAATGGCCTGTAAGCGCTTGACTGCGTCTTTAGTTAAGGCTTGGCTATTCTTCGTGAGAAGGTATGCGTATGCTTGGTGATGGCTTCGTCCTACACGGCCGCGAAGCTGATGTAACTGTGCCAATCCGAGTTTATCGGCTCTATCCATTATGATGGTATTAGCAGAGGGAATATCGATACCGGTTTCAATAATGGTTGTACACACAAGCACGTTATACTTTTGGTGATAGAATTCACCCATCAAGTGCTCAAGTTCTTTTTCACGCATTTGCCCGTGAGCAGTGGTGACGTTGGCTTCTGGCACGAGCGCTGAGATATCAGCGGTGACCTTGTCTATTGTCTCGACGCTATTGTGGAGGAAGTAAACCTGTCCACCGCGCTTGATTTCACGCAAAATTGCTTCGCGGATAAGCTCGTCGTTGCGCTCTCGTACAAAGGTCTTTACCGCTAATCGCTTGGCTGGAGGTGTCGCGATAATAGAAAGATCACGCATACCACTCATCGCCATATTCAGCGTACGCGGGATTGGGGTAGCGGTCAGGGTAAGAATGTCGACATCCGCTCTAAGCTGCTTAATCTTCTCTTTTTGTCTCACACCAAAACGGTGTTCTTCGTCAACAATCAACAGACCCAAATCGGCGAACTTGATGTTTTCTTGAATAAGCTTATGGGTGCCTATCACAATATCAATTTTGCCTTCTTCAAGTTTTTGTAACGTCTCTTTTTGTTCTTTCGCTGAGTTAAAGCGCGAAAGCACACCGACTTCAACAGGCAGATCGGCAAAACGGTCTTTAAAGTTCTCAAAGTGTTGTTGGGCAAGGAGCGTAGTTGGTACTAAGACAGCCACTTGTTTGCTATCGTTGACGGCAACAAATGCTGCACGCATGGCCACTTCGGTTTTACCAAAGCCAACATCACCACAAACGAGTCTGTCCATCGCTAGGCTTGATTGCATGTCTGCAAGTACGGCTGTGATTGCATTGCGTTGATCGTCTGTTTCTTCAAATGGAAAGCTATCAGAAAAGTCTCGATAGGCGCTCGCATCTAGCTTAAATGCATAACCTGGTTTACTTTGGCGTTTTGCGTATATGTCTAGGAGTTCAGCAGCGACATCTCTGACTTTTTCAGCCGCTTTACGTTTTGCTTTTTCCCACGCGTCATTGCCCAGTTTATGAAGAGGAGCAGAAGCTTCTTCACCTCCAGAGTAACGACTGAGCATATGGAGCGAAGAAACTGGCACATAAAGTTTAGCGTCATTGGCATAGATGATAGTCACAAACTCGGTAGCAATACCCGCAGCATCTATGGTTTCCAGCCCTAAATAGCGGCCTACACCATGATCTAAATGAACAATAGGTTGACCTTCTTTTAACTCAGCGAGGTTTCGGATCAGCGCATCTTGCCCTTGTTCGTATTTATGTTTTCGACGGCGCTTTTGGGAGATCTTAACACCTAACAGCTCTTGTTCTGTGATGATAGACAGCGATTGTTTATCCAGTAGTTTCACACTGGTAGCAAGTGGAGTGACGACCACACCAACATCTGAGTCGCTAGATACAAACTCTGCAATGCGCTTATAAGGCTTAAGCTTTAGCCCAGTTGGTTTTAATAAGGTAAGCAGTGACTCTCGCCGGCCCTCTGATTCAACACTGAATAACACGCGCGACTTTTGCTTTTTCTCAGCAGCGATGTAATCGAGGATTTTTTGATATGGATTAGCTTGTTTATGCTCAATGCGAACATCGTTGATTAATTCAGCTGCGACATTGTTATTGCCCGCTTTGGTTCCTAGCATCGCTTGACTAAGCTTTATTCGAGAGAAGCCATTAAGGCCTTCAAATAAGGTCTCAATTGGCTGATATAGCTTGGCTGGTGAAAGTAGCGGGCGAAGAGGGTCAACCCGGCGACTTTCGTAGCGTTTAGATACGTCTTGCCAAAAGGTTTGCGCCGCAGATTCAATGTCGCCAAAAGGCATAAATACGGTATCTTCAGGCAAATAGTCAAACACTGTCGCCAATGAATCAAAAAAGAGCGGCAAATAGTACTCTATACCGGCAGGCCAGTTTCCTTTACTAACTTGCATATAGATGCTGTCTTTTTCACTACTTGCGCCGAACGCTTCGCGATAATTAATTCTAAAGCGTTCAATGTCTTCTGCATTGGTTGGGAATTCGTGCGCCGGTAATAAATCGATAGCATCAATCTCATCATTTGAGCGTTGGCTTTCGATATCAAAATGACGAATGGAATCTAACTCATCATCAAAGAAATCTAGTCTAAAGGGGAGTGGGCTACCCATGGGGTATAAATCGATAATGGAGCCTCGAACGGCAAACTCACCATGCTCCATTACCTGCTGAACATGACGATAACCCGCTTGAGTTAGGGTATCACGCAAGCTTTGTGCGTCTACTGTGTCACCTTTTTTTACCTGAAGACTCATGCCGTGAATAAAGCTAGGTGGTGCGGTACGTAGCATCAGGGTTGAAACAGGAATGATGAGTACGGATTGCTTTTCCTGTTTGAGTGTATTTAGCGTCGCAAGACGCTGGGAGATAATGTCTTGATGTGGTGAAAAGTGATCATAGGGTAATGTTTCCCAATCAGGAAACATCATGACTGGTGTATCTTTTAAAAGATACGCCAGTTCATGCTCAAGGCGAAGTGCAGAGGGCGTGTCGGGGGTGACGAGTACAACTAAGTTGTCATGTTGTTGGATGTGCTCACTCAAACACAGTGATAAGCTACTGCCAACCAAATTACCCCACGAAATTTTATCCTTGTTTGATTTTACCCAAGGTAAATTGTTCCATTGCACATTCGCCATTGATTACTCCTATTTATTAATCGCGATAAATTTTGCAAAGATCCTGATAGTGATCGATTCGTCTGTCTCTTAAATACGGCCAGATGCGTCGAACAGATTCACTGCGTGCAAGATCAACATCAACAACCGAGATTTCTTCTGCTTCTTCAGATGCATGCAATAACATTTCGCCTTGCGGACCGGTAACAAAAGAATTGCCCCAGAATTGAATACCTTCACTTTGACCTGAAGGGTCTGATTCATGGCCAACACGATTAACGCTAATCACAGGTACTCCGTTAGAGACTGCATGTGCACGCTGTGCAATTATCCAAGCATCTCGTTGACGAATTTGCTCTGCTTTATCATCGCGAGGATCCCAGCCAATTGCCGTTGGATAAATTAAAAATTCAGCGCCTGCCATTGCCATCAGGCGTGCACCTTCTGGGAACCATTGATCCCAACACACCAATACGCCTAATTTGCCTACAGAAGTCTGAATTGGAGTAAAGCCCATGTCGCCAGGGGTGAAGTAAAACTTTTCATAAAAACCCGGGTCATCAGGAATGTGCATTTTACGGTATTTACCGGCGATCGTACCGTCAGACTCAAGTACAACTGCGGTGTTGTGATAAAGCCCTGTTGCACGCTTTTCAAATAACGATGCAACGATGACAACATTAAGCTCTTTTGCAAGTGCGCCTAGTGAGTCTGTGCTTGGACCAGGAATGGTTTCCGCTAAGTCGAAGAGATCGGTGTCTTCTGTCTGGCAAAAATACAAGCTGCGGTGCAGCTCTTGTAACACGATAAGCTTAGCACCCTTGCTTGCTGCTTCTCGGATACCGTCACAGGTTTTTGCAAAGTTGTTTACGAGATCTGTAGAGTTGCTATGTTGAACAATACCAACTTTGATGTTTTTTTCAGTCATGGTACTTACCTTAAAAAACCTTTTGGTAACTGCATCGTAATACAGTGCAGGCTACCGAATTGATGGATGATTGGTAGGCAGTTTACGCCAATTACCGTTCTTTCTGGGTGAGCAAGAGAGACTTTGTCCAACGCTTCTTGATCTTTGTCGTCGCCATAGATAGGTACTAACACCGTTTTATTCAAGATCAGATAGTTTGCATAGGTGGCAGGTAATCTCTCACCCTCGTTATCAAACTTAGCACTAGGCCAAGGTAAACTAATCAAACGGTATGGATCGCCATTTGGGGTGCGAAATGTGCGTAGCTGCTGTTCCATTTTATTGAGGGCATCATAATGCTCGTCTGATTTGTCGTCGCACTTTACATATACCAAGGTATTATCCGGTGCAAAACGCACTAAAGTGTCGATATGACTGTCAGTATCATCACCGGCTAAGTATCCGTGATCTACCCACAGGAATGACTCAGCCCCCAACTCTTTTTGCAACAATAGTTCTAATTCGGTTTTACTTAGATGTGGATTGCGATTTGGGTTCAACAGACACTCTGAAGTAGTCAATAGGACATTGGACTCGTTGATCTCAATACCGCCGCCTTCAAGTACCACGTCAACTTTTTCAAAGGTACAGTTTGGGTTGAGGACCTGTTTTGCAAGCTGTTGATTGATCTTATTGTCTAAATCCGCAGCAAACTTATTACCCCAACCCGTAAAGGTGAAATCCTTAATACATAGATTTCCTGTACTTGTTTGCGTTGTAAGTGGACCGTGGTCGCGGGCCCATGTGTCATTGCAAGGCGTCACAACAAAGTGACACTTGGTTAAGCTAACCTCAGCTGCGCCGAGTAGGTTCTCGATATGCTGTTTTAGCGCTTCATTATGCGCCACGATAACGACTTCTTGAACTTGGGTGATATGTTGGCAAAGTGCAACGTACACTGGTTCAACGTCACTGAGAATGTCGCTCCAATCGGTATCAGAATGCGGCCAAGTAAGCATGATTGCATCTTGTGGTGCCCATTCTGGGAGTAAAGTAAAACTCATTAAATCATCACCATATAATAATAAGCCTATAGTTTATCATTAACCTCAGGTGTGTCAGTAAGTTTTGTGAAGATAATTGAGCATTTAAAGAAGGCACTTAATGCGTTAAATGCCTTATTGGTCTTTTTGCTGCTTCAGCTTAAGTTGTCTGGTCTGGGCGTGTAAGCTCGCCCGTACGAGCAACTCTTGATCCGCTTCTCTAATAGCGGTAAAGGCGAGGGTGAATTTACCATCTTGCTTGGCAATGACTTGTGAGTAACAAAAGATAGCACTGGCTTCATTGCGCAAAAATATTTTAGTTCGTAACGATTGTCCGACCTCATAATCTGCTTCTAACGTCGCGGTCAGGCCACCACCGCCGTAGCTGTCACAAAATAGATGACTGTCATCAGGTTCTTCGGTTGCGAGAATATGGCTGATAATTAAATCAATCTTACGTGATTGCGCCTGCAAATAAGCTGCTAACTCATTGGCAATATCACCCAGATTACGAAGTGGTCGCAGGGCATTAAGATCTAACTCATTAATTTCGTTCGCGAGCTTAAATAGCGGCGGAATTGCAGCTTCTAATTGATATTCGTTTTCTGGAACCATATTGTCATCAACCGGATAGAGGTTGATCTGAACCTGTTCAGCTATCTGAAAATACTGTTCAAATAATTCCTGCAAATTCGCTTTCATGTTTTATCTCTTGGCATCGCGCCGCTTTACAACTGTCTCTATAGTAACGGTTTAGTTTACCGATAATCAAACTTTGAATTGCTCAAGTAGTTGTTCTTGGGTTGTTATCTTTTCTACTTGAGACTGCATGGTGGCATCTACGCTCTTAGCTTCGCTATACACCGACTCGGAAATACCGCGAATTGATGAGCTACTGCTATTCACGTTATTTACAATGTCATTTTGCTCATTCAGCATATCAGCAATGCGGGAATTCAAATCGACAATATGGCGAATGGCACTACGCATATCTTCAAGCGCGGCTCGAGTTTGATCTGCCTTTTCAACCGTTTTATCAACATAATGTTGGCTTTGCTTCATTACAGTAACCGCGCTTTCTGAACCTGACTGTAGTTGACTTATCATTCCACGGATTTCAGTTGTGGCTTCTTGTGTTCTTTGTGCAAGCGATCTTACTTCGTCTGCAACGACGGCAAAGCCGCGGCCAGACTCACCGGCCCTTGCGGCTTCAATGGCAGCATTGAGCGCTAGGAGGTTGGTTTGCTCAGCAATGCTGTTGATAACCGATAATATTTGCTCAATAGCGGTAGACGAGCTTTCTAACTCCGTAACTACGGTCATTGCCGAACTGATCTGATTAGATAGCTCTTGAATTGTCTCGGTTGTTTCTGCAACGATTTTTTCTCCTTGGCGCGCAACTTGATCGGTGGTTTTAATTGCTTCAGCGGCCTCATGGGCAGATTGAGTTACTTGATGCTCAGTTGCAGACATGTGTGTTGTTGCTTCATCAAGCACTTTGATACTCGCTAATTGCTCTTGAATGGAAAGTTTGGCTTTATTTGCAACCTGAGATGTTTGTTGAGCATCGTTTAAAACTTCATGGCCTAGACCCTGAATATTCGCTATTAGAGACTGTAAGCTACTGGTAAAGGCATTAAAATTTTGCGCCAGTGCTGCAAATTCGGGTTCATGCTCGGTATTTAATCGTACGGTTAAGTTCGCATTACCGCGTGCGATAGCAGCCATGGCGGTGTTGATTTCATCAAGTGGCTTTAATAATAAGCTAATCACAAAAGAAAGTAGTACAGTCGCGAGTGCCACAGAAATAAAGGCAAATATGGCTGCATCTCTTTGCAGTCGTGAAAGTGCGGCAAAAACGGTGTCTTCATCCAGCATCACCCCTAAATACCAATCTAAGCCTTCGACCTCTTTAAACTGTACTAATTTGTCTTCGCCGTTCACTTCAACGTATTGAATATTTTCCGATATACTAATGTCACCGAGAAATGTACGAGAAGACTTACCATTTAGTTTTACATCTGGGTGTGAGATAGTCGACCCGTCTTTACTCACCATAAAGGCAAAACCCGCGTCTAGCAGGTTAAACGAGTTAATCATTTCGCCGAGTTTTGCCAAACTAACGTCGTAAAAAATCGCGCCGTTGAATTGGCCTTGTTTAAACACAGGTGCACCGATTGATACCACGATTTCGTTACTTACCGCATCAGCGTAAGGCGCTGTGATAATTAGCTTTCGTGCAGTTTTTGCGTCGGTATACCAAGGCCGTTTTCTCGGGTCCCAATTTGCACCGGGGTTCCAATTTGGATCGCTTGCGACATATTTTCCGGTTTGCTCTTCACCATAACCTATCAGTAGGAAAGAGGTTGTGAGCTGTGGCTGCGAGAGAATAGGAAAGGCTGCGTCTAAGGTGTCAGTGGAAGCAACGAGATTGGTAGCAAGCGCGGCGAGATCGGTTGCTCCTTTCATTTGCGCAGTGACAGTGTTACCAATCCCCTGAATTATTTCATCCACACTTTGTTCTGCTTGCGCTTTGATTGCTGATTGCACAGAAATATATTGAATAACAGATAAGATCAGTAATGCTATTAGCAGCACAAGCGCAGAGACGGATACGACTTTGTGTTTAAACTTCACGGCCACACTCCAATAAGTTTGATACATTAAACTTATGACATTTAATAAGAAAATGCCAAACCTTCTGCGCTGCATTTGAAGCTATTTCAAATTGTTGCGTTTATATTAATTATTTATTCATGGCGCAATTCCTATTCTTTAATGCTTAGAAGAGGAGAAAACATCATGCACAAACCAGTTTTAACAGCAATTGCCTCGGCGATGATACTCGCTGCATGCGGTGGCGGTTCAGGTTCTGACTCAAACGACAACAACACCTCACAACCAACTCAAAAAACCACTGTAAGTGTTGGTGTCTCAGATGCTGCTGTGAATAATCTTGCTGAGGTCAACCTTGTTATTCAACGGCTGACATTTAGAGCATCTGGAAAAGAAGATGTGACATTTGATACCTTGGATGCACAGGGTAATCCAATGAAGATCAATCTGCTTGAATATACGGGTGATGATATCTATTTAGTTGTAAACGACCAAGAGATCGATGCTGGGGATTATGAGTGGATCAGAGCCGATGTTGTAAACGGCAGTGCTGGGTCGAATTTTGATTTCACTTCTAGCGTGCGTTTTTTAGATGGTAGTCAAGCACCATTAGCCGTAACCCGTAAAGGTAACGATGGTGTAGGTGAAATCCAACTCAATAATTTCTCGCTAAATGAAGGTGAGAACCAGATCGTATTGGAGTTTGACTTGAATAAGGCGCTGTTGAAGCGCACAAATGATGACACGGTTTATCTAAAACCAACAGCTGTCCGTTTGGAGAATCTATTAACCAGTTTTGAGATTGAGGGCATGGTTAGCGAGTCTGTAAAAAATGCATGTGTAGCAGATAATGCAGATCTAGCTCCTCTAGTCGGAGAGTACAAACATGTTGTGTATCTTTATAAAGCGGATGTTGCAGTGCCAGGCGACATCAGTGATGAAGATTCAGCGCCAGTAGCAACCGCAAACTTAGATGCCGAGAGTGAATATGAGATAGCATTTATTGGTTCGGGAGATTACAAAGTAGGGTATTCGTGCTTAGGCCATTTAGATGATGCCGAAACGATAGATGCAGATTTTGGCTTGTATCAAACAAAAGACGTTACGTTAACTCAAGATATCGAAGTGAATTTCGAGACAAACTAATACCATTTAGTCTTTTAAACGAATTGATGTAACAGCAAACAAAAAGGGCTTCAAGTGAAGCCCTTTTTACTACTTAAATTCAAAATTAAGCATTTTCTAGTGCTGCGCGCGGGTCAACATATTCCATGTTGAAACCTTCTGCCACTTCTTTACACGTTACCTGACCTTTCAGAACGTTTAAGCCGTCCATGAAGTGTTTATCATTTAATAGTGCTTGTTTGTAGCCTAGGTTTGCAAGCTTGATGATGTACGGAAGCGTTGCATTGTTAAGTGCAAACGTTGAAGTACGAGGTACAGCACCTGGCATGTTCGCTACACAGTAGTGAACTACGTCGTCAACAATGTATGTTGGATCTGCGTGCGTAGTCGCTTTAGAAGTCGCGATACAGCCACCTTGGTCGATTGCAACGTCAACGATAGCAGCGCCAGGCTTCATCGCTTTGATGTGCTCTGCAGTTACAAGCTTAGGAGCTGCTGCACCAGGAATTAGTACACCACCAATCACAAGGTCTGCTTCAAGTACGTGTTTTTCAAGTGCATCAGCCGTTGAGTAAATAACTTTAGCTTGGCTACCGAACTGTGCATTCAAAGAGCGTAGCACATCAATGCTACGGTCAAGAATAGTTACGTCTGCGCCTAGACCTACAGCCATTTGCGCTGCGTTACGGCCAACCATACCACCGCCGATCACAACAACTTTAGCTGGTTCAACGCCCGGCACACCACCTAGCAGCATACCACGGCCTTCACGTGACTTTTCAAGCGCTTGAGCACCAGCTTGAATTGACATTCGACCAGCAACTTCTGACATTGGTGCTAGCAGTGGAAGACCACCACGTGCATCAGTTACTGTTTCGTACGCGATACAGATAGCACCACTTTTTACAAGATCTTCTGTTTGTGGAAGGTCTGGTGCTAGGTGAAGGTAAGTGAATAGAATTTGGTCTTCACGTAGCATCGCGCGCTCAACAGCTTGAGGCTCTTTTACTTTAACAATCATATCAGCAGTAGCAAAAACGTCTGCCGCCGTGTCTAAAACTTTAGCACCAACTTGAACATAATCTTCGTCAGTAAAACCAATGCCAATACCAGCATTTGTCTCAACAACGACTTCGTGACCGTGATTGATTAGTTCACGAACGCTCGCAGGAACCATACCAACGCGGTATTCGTGGTTTTTTATCTCTTTAGGTACACCAATAATCATAATATTCGCCTCAAAATAAGAACGGGGTAAAATTTTTGACTATTATATTTACCTATAGCCAGTGTGTCTCACTGTTTTAATATCTAAGTGTAGTGATATACTCTAAATTAACGAATCGTTCAGGATAAAAAACTACACTATGTATCAACAACTAGACAGGATCGACAGAAAGATTTTAGTAGAACTTCAGAAAGATGGCAGAATTTCTAATGTTGAATTAGCGAAACGCATCGGATTAAGCGCGACGCCTTGCTTAGAGCGCGTTAAAAAGCTGGAGCGAGAAGGATTTATTCGCGGTTATAAAGCCGTAGTCGATCCTGCTAAGCTTGGACAGGGGCTTTTGGTGTTTGTTGAAGTTACAGTGAATAAAAATTCGCCTGATGTATTCGATAGATTTAATCAAGCAGTAAAGCAGCATGACGAAATTATTGAATGTCATCTTGTGTCCGGTAGTTTCGACTATTTATTGAAAACACGAGTGACCGATATGTCCGAATATCGCGGAGTGTTAGGAGAAATTTTACTTAAACTGCCAAACATCAGTGAAAGTCGAACTTTTGTGGTCATGGAAGAAGTAAAAGGAGAAGAGGGAGAAGTAATAAAACCTTGTGCACCTTGAGGTATTTCTTGGTAAGGTGTAAGTATATACAGCAATACTAACGCAAATCACTAATTTGCTGACGTTTTGGGCTTTAATTGCCCGGAAAAGAAACAGAAAAAAGGTTTAATTACAATGCGCTTAAATGGTGTGCAACGCCTCTTAGAGACAGGTTTGATTGTAAGCACGGCTGCAGCAATATTTATGTTGTGTGCGTTGATAAGTTTCGACCCAGCCGATCCTGCTTGGACTCAATCCGGTGAGTACATAAAAGTAAACAACATAACTGGTGCTGCCGGAGCTTGGCTGGCGGACATTATGCTACTGAGTTTCGGTTGGCTGGCGTTTTTGATCCCAGCGGCGCTGCAGTTTCTTGGTTACTTACTATTTAAAAAGCCGCATAAGCTACTGCAATTAGACTACACCACACTTGGCTTACGTCTTATTGGCGCAACACTGTTTATCACCTCTGCGAGTGCAATCAGCAGTATCAACTTTGATGATATCTATAATTTCTCATCTGGTGGGGTAGTTGGCGATGTTGTTGCAGGGGCCATGATGCCTGCCTTTAACTTTACCGGTACCTCTATACTGTTACTGTGCTTTTTCTTTGCAGGAATGACATTACTTACCGGTGTGTCTTGGGTTGAATTCGTAGATTATTTGGGTGAAAAGGTCCTTGCCGGCTGTAGATGGTTACGCGATAGACTGACAGCTGAGCGCAATATAGAGCAAACGCAGCCAATTTCACAGAAACCTGAGACCGCTGGCATCAGCACGGATAAACTAGAAACTGAGACTCCAATAACAGCTACCGATCGAAAAGAGGATCTCGAGCAGGCTCTCCAGCAACAAACTGATACAGAAACTAATATAGATTTCGATGCTGAAGAAGAACCCAGTGGACTAGGCAAATTAAAAGATAAATTGTTCCGCAAAACGAGTACTGAATCTACACCTCAAACTTCGCCTGCACCGCACTCTGATCTACAAGAGAAGAAAGAGCCGTCGGTATTTGATGAGCTAGATGATATTCTAGAGCAAGAAATCAACTTTTCAGCGATAGAGGATGAGCCACTGGATACTGTCGCGGCATTAAATGCCTTGGATGAAGCACCAGTGCACGAAACCAAAGTGGTTTCTCCGGCAAGGCCACTTAAGCCTAAAGCACCTGAAAAGGCGGCCAACGGTTATCAGCCTCCACCAAGCGCTAAAGAGCAATTTGAAGCGCTTCTAGAAGCTCAACCACCTGCGGATCCATTGCCTTCATTAGATCTGTTGGATAGGCCTGACAAGGCTAAAAATCCAATTTCGCAAGAAGAGTTAGATCAGGTCTCGCGGTTAGTTGAAACCAAGCTATTAGATTTCAATGTTCAGGCTCAAGTAGTTGGTGTGTATCCAGGCCCTGTCGTTACGCGCTTTGAGTTAGATCTCGCGCCGGGCATTAAAGTGGCCAAGATCACCGGCTTAGCAAAGGACTTGGCACGTTCATTATCTGCAGTTAGTGTGCGTGTAGTTGAGGTTATCCCAGGCAAGACGTATGTGGGTTTAGAGTTGCCTAACAAACACCGCGAAATCGTACGTTTGTCCGAAGTGATAGATGCTCCTAAGTTTGAACAAAATCCATCTCCTTTGACTATGGTGCTTGGTAAAGATATCGCAGGCCAGCCGGTCGTTGCTGATTTAGCCAAAATGCCGCACCTGCTGGTGGCTGGAACAACAGGCTCTGGTAAGTCAGTGGGCGTTAATGTCATGATCTTAAGCTTGTTATATAAGTCGCCACCAGAAGATGTGCGAATGATCATGATAGATCCGAAAATGCTCGAACTTTCAGTCTACGAAGGTATCCCGCACTTATTGTGTGAAGTGGTTACCGATATGAAAGAGGCAGCAAACGCGCTACGTTGGTGTGTGGGGGAAATGGAACGCCGTTACAAGCTGATGTCTGCACTCGGTGTCCGTAACCTTAAAGGCTACAATCAAAAGATTAAAGACGCTAAAGAAGCGGGTCACCCAATTTTAGATCCACTCTTTAAAGATACAGACGGTATGGCGGATGAACCACAAGAGCTAGATAAATTACCGAGTATCGTGGTCGTTATAGATGAATTTGCCGACATGATGATGATTGTTGGTAAAAAAGTAGAAGAGTTAATTGCACGTATTGCACAAAAAGCACGAGCGGCAGGCATACATTTAGTGCTGGCAACACAGCGCCCATCAGTGGATGTCATTACGGGTTTGATCAAAGCGAATATACCAACGCGAATGGCGTTCCAAGTATCAAGTAAGATTGATTCACGTACAATCCTAGACCAACAAGGCGCAGAAAACCTGTTGGGTATGGGTGACATGCTCTATCTGCCGCCAGGAACGAGTGTTCCGGTTCGTGTACATGGCGCGTTTGTTGACGATCATGAAGTGCATGCGGTAGTGAGTGACTGGAAAGCAAGAGGTAAACCAAACTACGTAGAAGAAATTCTATGCGGTGAAGCAACTGAGGATATTTTACTACCAGGCGAAGCACCGGAAGGTGGGGATGAAGAGTCTGACCCACTTTATGATGAAGCCGTTGGGTTTGTTATTGAAACAGGCAAAGTGTCTGTTTCGAGTGTACAACGTAAGTTAAGAGTTGGTTATAACCGTGCCGCTCGATTAGTTGAGCAAATGGAAATGTCGGGAGTGGTAAGCGCTCCTGGTCACAATGGTGCACGAGATGTATTGGTAAAAGGTGGAGCCAATTAATGAAAAAATTTAAGCAAATTGCATTGCTAACGGTACTATCAAACCTTTTTATTCAGCCTGTGTGGGCTGATGAGGCTGCGATGCAAAGTCTAAAAGGAAGACTGGCTGAATTAACCAGTTTTCAAGGTAAGTTTGAGCAAATTGTTAAAGATCAAGATGGCAATGAGTTGCAAACCGGTGAAGGGGCGATAACCTTAGCGCAGCCATTAAAAATCCGCTGGCAACAAGAGATGCCGGATGACACTTTATTTGTATCAAGCGGAGCAACAACCTATTACTACGATACGTTTGCTGAGCAAGTGACCATCCTAGATACGACTAAACTTATTGATACTACGCCATTTGTGCTACTTACGACCCAAGAGGACAGTCAATGGTTGAAGTACAATGTAGCACTTAATGGTCAAGAATATCTGATCACGCCAAAAAACAAAGTAGACTCGCAGGTAGAGCAATTAACACTGCGTTTTGATGATAAAAACGATGGCTTAGCGCTATTGAAAGTGAATGATATTTCAGGTCAAGTATCTACGTTTAGCTTTAAGGAAAGCAAAGTCAATGCGCCAGTAAAAGAGAGTTTGTTTGAGTTTACAATTCCACAAGGAGTGGTCGTAGACGACCAAAGAGGCAGTGACTAGTTTAGGGTTTGATTTTACACCAGATGTACGACCGTTGGCCGCAAGAATGCGGCCAACCTCGTTAGAGCATTATGTTGGGCAGAGCCATATTTTGTCCAAGGGTTCTGTACTTTATCGTGCAATTGAATCTGGACGCTGTCATAGCCTAATCCTTTGGGGGCCACCCGGAGTGGGTAAAACCACCCTTGCTGAGATCATTGCCAACTACGCGGATGCAGAGCTTATTAAGCTTTCCGCTGTTAGCGCGGGAATTAAAGAGGTTCGTGAAGCAGTCGTCGATGCTAAAAATCGATTAGCCCAGTTTGGTAGACGTACGCTGTTATTTGTTGATGAAGTACATCGCTTTAATAAATCCCAGCAAGACGGTTTTTTACCTCATATTGAAGATGGCACCTTTATTTTTATTGGCGCGACCACTGAAAACCCATCTTTTGCACTAAATAATGCGATCTTGTCTCGCGCGCGTGTTTATACCCTGCAATCACTTGTAGAGGATGAATTAGGTCAAGTACTTAAAGACGCGTTGTCACGTGATGAGCAGTTGTCGAAATTAACCATCAACATTGATGACAGCGCACTTGAACTTATCGCCAAAGCCGCTTCGGGAGATGCGAGAAAGGCGCTTAATCTACTGGAGCAGGCGGTTGACTTAAGTTTTGAGCCAAATTCAAACACTCATTTGGTGAATGAACTTGTACTAAAACAAGTGTTGCCCAGCCAATTATCAAGTTATGACAATAAGGGCGACTTATATTACGACCTAATCTCAGCGTTTCATAAGTCAGTTCGCGGCAGCGCACCAGATGCAGCACTTTATTGGTATTGCAAAATATTAGCAGGCGGAGGCGATCCGCTCTATGTTGCACGGCGATTACTGGCGATCGCCACCGAAGATATCGGCAATGCAGACCCAAGAGCGATGCAAGTTGCGTTAAATGCTTGGGATATATTTCATCGTGTTGGGCCAAGCGAAGGAGAGCGTGCGATAGCACAGGCAACGCTTTATCTTGCAAGTGCGCCGAAAAGTAATGCGGTCTACATGGCATTCAATCAAGCTAAACGCGATGCTGCAAGTGATCCGAATTACCCCGTACCTGAACATCTCAGAAATGCACCGACAAAACTAATGAAAGAGCTGGGTTTTGGCGAAGAATACCGTTATGCACATAATGAGCCTGGCGCGTTTGCAGCTGGAGAAAATTACTTCCCAGAACCCATTCAAGAGCGACAATATTATCATCCAACAGACAGGGGACTTGAGAAACAAATCGCTGACAAGCTTAACTATCTACAGACGCAAAATGCACAAAGTAGCACCAAGAGGTACAAGTAGCGATGCTGATAAATTACCTCACAATTGCGCTAGGTGGAGCGTTTGGTGCAATGTTACGCTTTTTTATCAGCGATATGTCGATAAAACTCTTAGGTAAGGGATTCCCTTTTGGGACGTTGATCGTTAATATTCTTGGTTCATTATTGATGGGTGTGCTTTACGGTTTAATTGAAAAAGAAGTTATTTCAGCTTCTCCATCTAAAACGTTGATAGGTATTGGCTTTTTAGGTGCGCTGACTACTTTTTCTACATTCTCAATGGATTCCTTGTTGTTATTTCAACAAGGGCAATATATGAAAATGGCGTTTAACGTCACATTAAACGTGGTGGCGTGTATCTTTATGGCCTGGGTTGGTCTCTGCCTCATCATGCAAAAAGGTTAAAAAAACAATGTTAGATTCTAAATACTTTCGTCAAGACATCGAGGAAGCCGCTGCGCGTTTGAAAAAGCGTGGTTTTGAACTCGATGTTGCTAAGATCACCGAATTAGAAGAAAAGCGCAAAGCGCTACAAACCAAAACTCAGGAATTACAGAGTGAGCGTAACAGTTCCTCCAAAGCGATTGGTCAAGCTAAAGCGAAAGGGGAAGACGTTCAACCTTTACTAGATGCTGTTGCAAACTTGGGCGACCAATTAAGTGCGGCAAAAGAAGAGCAGGATAAAATTCTTGCTGAACTTAATGACTACGCAATGTCGTTGCCAAACCTTCCTGCTGAAGAGGTACCAGCAGGTGCTGATGAATCCGAAAATGTTGAAATAAGCACTTGGGGTGAACCAAAGCTGTTTGATTTTGAAGTTAAAGACCATGTTGACCTTGGTGAAGCGCTTGATAAAGGCCTTGATTTCGAAACTGGTGTTAAGCTAAGTGGTTCACGCTTTACGGTGATGCGTGGTGGTGTAGCGCGTATGCATCGAGCGCTTGTACAACTGATGCTGAATACTCACACTGAGCAAAATGGCTATACAGAAATGTATGTACCATACCTTGTGAATAAAGCGAGCTTGTTTGGCACAGGCCAACTTCCTAAGTTTGCAGAAGATTTATTCCACACAGAAGCGTTATCTGAAGATCAAGATGGCTTTAGTCTAATTCCAACAGCAGAAGTACCGTTAACGAACTGCGCTCGTGACGTTATTTATGACGAAAAAGAGCTGCCGATTAAGATGACGGCGCACACGCCTTGTTTTAGAAGCGAAGCAGGTAGCTATGGGCGTGATACGCGCGGACTTATCCGTCAACACCAGTTTGATAAAGTTGAACTTGTCCAGCTTGTAAAACCTGAAGATTCAATGGCAGCGCTTGAAGAGTTAACAGGCCATGCTGAGCAAATTTTACAGCTACTTGGCTTACCTTACAGAAAAGTGGTGCTTTGTACTGGAGACATGGGTTTCGGTGCGACGAAAACGTACGATTTGGAAGTTTGGTTACCAGCGCAAAATACCTACAGAGAAATTTCTTCTTGTTCAAACATGTGGGACTTCCAAGCGCGCCGTATGCAAGCGCGTTTCCGCCGTAGTGGTGAGAAGAAGCCAGAACTACTTCATACTCTTAATGGTTCTGGTTTAGCGGTAGGTCGTACTCTAGTTGCGATTTTAGAAAACTACCAGCAGGCAGATGGATCAATTATTGTGCCTGATGCACTAAAACCATATATGGGTGGTGTAGAGGTTATTAAAGCAAGCTAAGATAGTACTGCTTAATTGAGCTTTGCTCGATTTAAAAACTCAAGTTATTGAAAAGAGGTTGGATTCGTCCAGCCTCTTTTTATTACTATATTATG
>NZ_JAKEVK010000085.1:0-17820 GCF_022398435.1 Pseudoalteromonas sp. Isolate6
GTGAAATCAAATAAATGGAATAATAATAATGAAAATAGGTAACGCAGTTCGGTGCTTGTTTGCTGTGATTTTTGCGGCTTTCTTTTCGGGAGCTGCGATGGCCGAGTCCGAAGAAAAGACAAAGCAAGGATATGAGCAACAAACAAAAACCTTGATGTCAAAAGTGCTTGATGAAAAGAGAACTTTTACAATTCAACTACCCAAAAGCTATCACACCAACCCCAATAAAGAATACCCTGTGATTTATCGCCTTGATGGTAAAGGCAACCTTCCGTTGATGACCGCAGTACTTGAGCGTTTGCACGGAGCAAACGTTTCTGCGGCACCTGAAGTTATTATTGTTGCAATCGAAAATACAGACAGGTTAAGAGATCTCTATCCAACTAAGAATAAAGAGCCTGCAGGACCTATGGATATTGGTGGAGGAGCACCCAAGTTTTTAGAGTTTATCGAGACTGAGCTTATTCCTTATGTGAACCAGACCTATCGCACTCATGATTTTAAAGTCATTGCCGGTGCATCTGCAGCGGGTACTTTTGCGCTTTATGCTTTGCAGGCAAAGCCTGAGCTATTTCAAGCACATATTGCTTATAGTCCAGCGGTATGGTGGAACTTTGGCGCGACAGCAAAGAGTACTAAAGCGTTTATTTCCAAAACGAAGCAGTTAGATAACTTTCTATATATCACAATTGGTGAGGAAGGCGGCGTGATGCGCGAAAGGTACGACGATATGGCGCGCTTTTTAGCAGAGAATCAACCACAAGATTTGCGCTTTTTCAGTGAGGCCTACGACAATGTTCCTCATGGACTTGTGTCTGCAGCTGGTATGTTTAGCGCGTATCAAAAGCTGTTTTTGCCAACTCAAATGCCTGCTCGTGCGTATACCGGTGAATTGAGCTCTATTACTAAGTATTATCAACAACTGTCTGCTCAATATGGCGAGGTTTTTGAGCCACAGGAAGCAGTGATCAGAGAGCTTGGCTATTACCACGTAAGCGTGGGTAACGTAAAAGAAGCAATTAAGTTGTTTAAGTTTGGCGTTTCACGCTATCCAAATAATGCAGATGCCTACAACGGCTTAGCATATGGCTATGAAACCGACAAACAATACCAAGCATCTTTAGAGCAAGTAAACAAAGCGCTGGCATTGTCATCGAAGGGTGATGGTGGCTACGATGTCTTTGTTGCTCGCAAAGAGCGGTTAACTAAACTACTTGGTGAGTGACAATCAAAATGCGTAAATAGACCACTTAGGTAGTCGATGTGGTCTATTTGTTGGGTATTTATTACCACTTAAAAATAGTGGCGAATGCGCTTTATTTTTCCGCCGCTAAACTCAAACAGTGTCATAAGCTTTTGCTTATTTTCTTTTTCATCCGTGTTGCCTTGCTGATCAACGCAAGGATGCAAATACTCAACGGTCACCGCATTAAGGCCTTCAATGATGTTTGTGACTTCGATATCGCATTTTCCGTATTGGCCTAGATAGCTGAGTAAGCCTTTCTTATACTCTTCTTTTGATAATACGGCATTAAATCGAGGGTGCTCGAATGAGGCGTCTGGCGTTAAAAGCGTAAGTAGGTGGGTAACATCAGACTCTTTTGAATATTGGTGTTCAACGGCTTTTTGCGCCTCGAAGTAAGCATTAACCTTGTAGCTCAGTGCTTCTGCGGAGCAAAGACTTGAAACCAGCGTGAGTGGCAGCAGTGCATATCGAACTTTCATTATGATTTTCCTTAAATTATTTACTCTGTATTGAATGCAACGTTTCGACCGGGAAATGCACGTGTTGTCGCATAGTGCTTCTGTTGTTAGTGAAGGGAATGAGATAAAAAGAGCAATGAGTGTGGTTTTCTTAATGAAAATATCCCTTTTTATTATTAATTGCACCAGGTTTGCACTCGGTTGTAATTTATATAATCACAAAGATTGTAAGCTCAGCAGGCGCGAAGAGACCAACTTTGCATTTCTGTCACTCGACTAATACAGCGAGCGAATGCAAATGCCAGTTGCTCTCCTTGGTAAATTTGCTCAATCGGCGCATCTGCCAAAAAGACAACCAGTACTTTGGCTTCGTAACACTCATCGATAAGCGCAATCAGGCGTCTGGCTTCATCATCACCAATTCTAGCTTGTGTTGTATCACTTGGGCGGATATAGCCTTCCTCAGTTCCTTGCGCTACATCTTTGTTTTCAGGAGTAACACCAAGTAGCGGTAACTCAGAGATAAAAATACAGCTAAATTGCTGTGCAAGCTCAATATAGTCATTGGTAGCGCGAGGGCTTGAACAGATCTCCATAAAATCAAAACACGCGATGCTTTCATTTGCGCCAAGCACGTTAATTAGACGATGATTAATCTCCAGGACGCCCGGTTTGAATATGCCACCGGCATTAATAAAGGAGTCCCCAAACGCTTGTTTATCACTGACGAAGTAGTGGTTTGCCTTTGTGCCTTTGCTAAATCGGTGATCTATCTCACCACATACTGATATCACATCGCAGTGACTTATAAGCAGTGCTATCGTCGGCTCAAAGCGGTCTCGGTGTAATCCATCTTTATATAACTCGGTTGGGTGACAATTAGAGGTTGCAACTAAGGTCACGCCAGCTTCAAAAAGGGCTTCAAACAATCTCGCCATGATGATGGCATCGCCGATATCGGTAACAAAAAATTCATCAAAGCACAATAACGAAGTGTGCTCTGCCCAATTTTTGGCGATCCGCTTTAAAGGGTCTTTCACGCCTTGTATTTGATTGAGTTCTTTATGCACCTGCTGCATAAAGTGATGAAAGTGAAGGCGGGTTTTATCTGTGACGTTAGTGAATTCATAAAACCAATCCATCAGCATTGTCTTGCCACGCCCGACAGGGCCATAAAAATAGATGCCTTTAGTTGAATGGCCACTAGCGAGTGAATGAGAAAGGGTATCTAACGCTGAAATTGCAGCTTGCTGCGCTGCATCAGGAGTAAGATTTCCACATTCAATTTGTGCTTGATAATGGCTAGAGATTGACATAGACACTGCAAATAGGAATAGTTAATCCGAATAATATCATAAAGCTAGAACTCATGGATGCACTAACAAGATTAAAACAAGCAGTAGACGCCTATTATCCACTTTCTCAAGAAACCTGGTCCGCTATTGCTGCGATCACCAGCATCAAACTACTCGAGAAAGATGAGTGGCTATACCAAGAGGGTGAATACCTAACAACTTTTGCATTTTTACATCAAGGGTTAGTTAGATTAGTAAACACCAATGCTGCTGGGCAGGAATACAACAAACGCTTTTTTGTAGCTGGGGAGTTTCCTGGTGTGATGCATGCTTTACACCGTGCTGAACCAGCTAATCAGGGGATCCAAGCCTTAGAACCGACTGAGGTTGTGCTAATTAATTTTAAACAGTTTAGAGCACTGCTTATGGATAATCCGGAATTAATGCGGTTTCAAATATTGTATCTTGAGAAGAACTGGTTGTTAGAAAAGGATAAGCGAGAACTTTATATGGTGCAGTTAGATGCCACGGAGCGTTATCTTTCATTTTTAAAAGAGCAGCCAGAACTTGCTGAGCGTGTACCACAATACCATTTAGCGTCACACCTTGGGATCACTCCTACGCAGTTAAGTCGGATAAGAAAATCGTTAAAAAACTCTGGCTCGTTTACATAGGTAAATGAGCCAAGCTCTTCACCTTGTTAAAGTTGCCTCAACACATAATGGAGAGCAACTTATGAATACATCACAATTAGAATCATTATTAAATTGGCGTTACGCCGTCCGCAAATTTTCACCGTTGTCAGTAGAGCAAAGTAAGGTAGACAAATTAATTGAGCTTACAGGTTTGAGTGCGTCCTCTTATGGTTTGCAATCATACAAAATATTACAAATTACAGATCAAAAAACCAAACAAGCCTTGTTTCCATATTCTTACGGACAACAGAAAGTGGTAGATAATAGCCACCTTTTACTGTTTGCAGCAGACATGTCGCCGCTGGAGCGACAAATAGACAGGTATATGGCCGACTTTAAGAGTAATAGAGACTTAAGCGATAATGTCTATTCTCAGATGGCTGCTGGGATGAAAGAAGTGCTTGGAGGGATGGGTCCAGAGGCTCAGTATCGTTGGTGCTCAGAGCAAGTCCATCTAGCGTTAGGTACTTTACTCGTTGCTGCGGCAAGTATGGAAATAGATGCTTGTCCAATAACAGGAATTGAGAAAAAAGCGATTGATGTAAAACTGGGCCTTGCTGAAAAGCAGCTAAGTACGGTTTTGGTTGTGCCGCTTGGGATCCGCTGTGCTTCAGATAAAAGTGCGATTGCACCAAAGGTTAGAAAGACCCAAGAACAACTGACCGAAGAGATGATGTTATGATCTTTGGGTTACTTGCTATTTTCGCAGGTGGCGCAATTGCGGTGCAAGCGAGTATGAATGCACAACTTGGCGGCTTGTTAAAAAGTCCGATATTAGCTGCTGGCGTAGCATTTACCGTCAGCGCATTCTACGCTTTTATTGCCTTTAGGATATCTGATAATGTGCTGCCAGCCCCGTCAGAGCTGAAAGCCGTACCTTGGTATTTGTGGTGTTTTGGTGGGGTGCTAAGTGCCACGGGGGTAGGGCTATGCTATTTTTTGATCCCCAAAATGGGTATTGGCAACCTGATGGCTTATTACTTATGTGGTCAAATGGTGGTTGCTATGGTGATCGGTCAGCTTGGACTTTTCGGTGTACCTTATACGCCTATTAACCTACAAAAGGTCTTGGGCGTGATTGCTGTGCTGACCGGTATTGTGCTTATTAACGTTAATCGTTCAGGCTAAAACTCAGCCATTTCTAAGGCTTTGTTGATAGCTGGTGTTGCCGAAATTTGGCGATAATAACGACGTAAATTTTTAAGTGAAGGAGTTCTTTCTAAAAATGTCTTTGCACGCTCACAAAGCATAAATAAATAGCTGTCGCATAGCGTAAATTGATTTGCAAACAGGTAATGATTGTCTTGGAGTAGAGCATCTACGATGCCAAAACCTTGTTCTAATCGACCTTGCTGTGAGCGAATAAGATCGTCATACATCAAGGCACTTTGGGTATGTCGTTCTGGGTAGGTGTACATCAATAAGTCGCTGTGAATAGAAGCGCTCATAAAATGCATCCATTGCAGGCACTGTGATTTCAGTTTTAGCTCAGTTGGAATAAGCTGCTTGTCGATGTGTTTCTCTGCAAGGTACTGAGAAATGGCAGCGCTTTCAAATAAGGTAAAATCGTCATCAACGAGCGCTGGCACCTGCCCAGCAGGACTGAGTTTTAAATATTGCGCACTACGGTTGGCATTTTTTTTGATATCAACTAGTTCAAGTTGATACGGCTCGCCTATGAGTTCTAATAAAATATGAGGTGCAAGGCTCGCACTTTGTGGATAGTAAAAGAGTGTATACATAATTCACCTAATGTTAGGTCACGTGTATCACTCAGGAAAAGGGCATAAAATAACAGTGATCACGTGAAGTTAGCTCAATACCAATGCAATAATATCAATGTTATTGGTATCCAAAATCGGCTCCTTCTTCGTTGTCTCCTATTCAACTTTAGGTGAGGGTTGGGGTTTTCACAAATAAAAATGCCAGCAAATGCTGGCATTTAGATAATTTTAAACTGTTACCTACGGTGTATAGTAGATAGGAGAGTTTGGCCCCACAGGCAGGCCAAAGCCAAATACCCACACGTAGAATAGCGCTACCCAGCCGATAAAGAAGAACATGCTGTACGGCAACATAGTTGCCACTAGGGTACCTATACCCATGTCTTTTTTGTATTTTGTCGCAACCGCCAATATCAAGCCAAAGTAACTCATCATGGGAGTGATGAGGTTAGTGACTGAATCGCCAATTCGGTACGCTGCTTGAATAGTTTCTGGCGCATAGCCGATAAGCATCAGCATTGGAACAAATATCGGTGCAGTGACTGCCCATTGAGCGGATGATGAACCAAGGCTTAGGTTTACTAGAGCACACATAAGAATAAATAGTACAAATACTTCAGGACCAGTCAGGTTGAGTGCCTGTAACAATGCAGCGCCATTAATTGCTAGGATAGTACCTAGATTTGTCCATTTAAAAAATGCAACAAACTGAGCAGCAAAAAATACCAATACGATATACATGCCCATAGAGCTCATGCTTTTGCTCATAGCGTCAATGATATCACGGTCATTTTTCATGGTGCCAACTACGCGGCCGTACACAAAACCTGGGATAGCAAAAGTAACAAAGATAAATACCACAATCCCTTTTAAAAATGGTGAACCTGCCACTTCGCCTGTTACCGGATGACGTAAAATACCATCTTCCGGTACTATGGTTAACGCAAGCAGAATGCTGACCAACAGGAGTGATACACCCGCCCATTTGAGACCTGATTTTTCTTTTACTGAAAGCTTCTCAATATTGTTTTCGCTTAAATCAACACTTGCTTCTTTCGGATCATATTTTCCTAAGCGCGGCTCTACGATTTTCTCGGTGACTAAGGTTCCCACGATAGCAATTAGGAATACTGAAATCATCATGAAGTACCAGTTCGCTTCAGGACCCACCTGATAATTAGGGTCAATCATCTGCGCCGCAGGAGTCGTAATACCCGCTAGTAGTGGATCGATTGTGCCAAGCAATAGGTTTGCGCTGTAGCCACCAGATACGCCAGCAAATGCGGCAGCTAAACCGGCAAGTGGATGTCTACCAAGGCTATGGAAAATCATTGCGGCAAGTGGAATCAACACAACATAGCCAAGTTCTGATGCGGTGTTAGACAAGATAGCAGCAAACACAACCATGAACGTAACCAAACGTTTTGATGCACCCATTACCATACCACGCATTGCTGCTGACAACATGCCTGAGTGCTCTGCAACACTCACCCCAAGTAATGCAACAAGTACAGTGCCAAGTGGTGCAAAGCCAGTAAAGTTAGTCACAAGACCAGTCACAATGCGTTGCAGACCCTCAGCACTCATCAAGCTTACGACTTCAATGACACCGTCGGGGTCGCGACCTGCGGAGCCTTCTGGGCGAGGATCGATGGCAGATAACCCCATCCAATCGGCAATACCACTGAATACCACGATGGCGATACAAAACATTGCAAACAAAGTAATAGGGTGGGGAAGCATATTCCCTAAGAACTCAACAGTTGCCAAGAAGCGATTAAATAATCCCCCTTTTTGCCCCTGTTGGTCTTGACTATCAGCTTGCGTCTTTACAGCATTTGACATAGCTAAATTCTCAGTTCCAAAAAATGGCGCAACCTTAGCATTTTTTTTACATGAGGTCATGCTTAAGCGGCTATTTGTCCTCTTTCTGGGTTGAAAGGCGGGGCGTTGTGCAAAAACAAATCAATTAGAATAGCTTAAGCTGATTTTTATTAGAACTCGCTTGCTTTTTGCGCCCACGACTTGAACGACGTCTTGAAGCGTGAGTGTGACGCACTCTGCCTGTTTCGTCTTTATCTAGGTGCTGTTTATAAAACGTAGAGATTTTTTCACGGGCAATTTTTGCTGCGTCACCGGGTAATATGGCAGGGCGCTGGTATTGGTCTTCTTTTAAACCAGTATAAAGCCAAGGTGTATGCAAGTAATGCGTAGGAACATGATCAAGCTCAGGAATGTAGCGGCGAATGAATTGGCCTTCAGGATCATATTTTTGTCCCTGAGTTATGGGGTTATAGATACGAAACGGATTTATCCCAGTCGTGCCTGACTGCATTTGCACCTGAGGATAGTGGATCCCAGGCTCATAATCGACAAAAAGAGTGGCAAGTCTTGCGGCAGGCCTTTGCCAATCAAGCCATAGGTGATAGCTTGAAAACGCCATCAACATGGCGCGCATGCGAAAGTTTATCCAGCCTGTTGTGATCAGCATGCGCATACAGGCATCTATAAAGGGGACTCCCGTGTTACCGTGAGCCCAAAGTTCATAACGTTGGTGACTAAATTCACTCGCACGCATATCAGTTAAGGACGCATGCACAGCACGTTCTGCATAAAGCGGCTCTGATTCGAGCTTTTGCACAAAATGGCTATGCCAGTATAGCCGTGATAAAAAACCGCTCTTATTGCGTTTTGAGTCAACATTTAAAGCAAGGGTTTGTTGTAAAACATCCCTGAGGCTTAGCACGCCATAGGCCAAATACGGACTGAGTCTGGAGCTACTGTTTACAGCTTTTACCGGGCTTGAGATATCAAATAAATAGTTGTCTATCCTATGATTAAAAAAGCTATTCAAGGTTTGCTGTGCGGCTTTGAGTCCACCTAATTGTGGCTTTGGCGCCGAGTTGCTGTCATTCCCAGAGTAATCATTTAAAAGTGCAATACCACTATGCTGTTGCAGCAGAGGAGTAATTCTTGAAGGGGTTGGTATACAGTCACTTTGCAGCCAGTCTTCGGCTTGCTGTTGCCATTTATCACGATTCACTTTTCCCCTGAACACGGCTTGTTGGCGATATTCTTCATACGATACGTGTCTTTCTTTGCACCAGGCAATAACACGCAAATCGCGCTCAAATGTCCATGTATTCCCGGTTTCTTGATGGCAATAAAGGGTTGCGATCGCGATGTGCTGATGGATCTTTTCTAGTATTTCAATGATATCCCCCTGTCGAATCGTCAGCGTGCCACCTAAAAGCTGCAGCTGGTCAGCAAGGCTTAGCAGCGACTCTTTTACAAATTGAAATTGTCTTTCGCTGGTATCGGGGAGTTGCCAATATTCGGGCTCAACAACATACAATATCAGGGTTGGTCTGCCATTATTACACGCTTCGTAAAGTGGTTTATGGTCGAACACTCTTAAGTCACGTTTGAGCCAAACGAGATTAATCATCTAACACCCCCTTAAACAATAAAGGGTAACGGCGTAGGCGTTTACCGATGTAGTCGTCGGCGAGGATCTGCTGGCATATTCGCTCTACGTCATCGTCCACTGCAAACACCCAATCAAAGCGTTCGATGGCGAGCAAAAAGCCACGTTTTAAAAAGCGTTGCTGGCGAAATTCATCGCAGTTCTGTTTGATTATATTGAGTTTATTTGGATTTTCCCTGAGCGCTTCGACTACCTTAATTACGTACGCGCGGGTTTGTTTGCTTTCAGGGTGGGGACGTCTAACGCGACGTCCTCGGTTGGTATTTGGATATAAGCTACTCATTCGCCTCTTTAAAAATGTAATCTAGCTTCTTAATAAAATCGTCTTTGTGCTTATCTTGTTCATAATCCAAGTGATAAGTATTATGAAACCCAGAGCGCAGTAACACGCCACTGCCTTGCAGGTATATGGTGTAACCATCTGGATCTGAATAGGCCACTATGCCCTCATAGCGTTTACCTTCTTCGGTTACTTCACCGTGCTTTTGAATATGCTCGAACACCGTTAACAAGAACTTGCTATCTAATTCATTTTTCATTGTTCACCTCGATACTTAGAATACGCTTTCACTGTGATAGCCGATCACTTAACTAACGCTGAAATTGCCTTAAATTGCTCATTTTTGGCTGATTTTAGCCACTGAAATAAAATAGACTCTAAAGCCAAAAAGCGTGCGCCATCTGCCTGCATCTGCATTAGCGCCCAATCTGTGTGTTTTGGATTACGTGAGCAAATACCATCGGCAACTATCACAACGTTGAAATTGTCCGCAAGCAGGTCATTGACGGTTTGTTGTACACAGATATGACTTTCGAGGCCAACTACGACGATGGTGTCGCGTTTATATTCTTGAATAGCTTGCTTGCAAGATTCAACATGGTAAGCACTGAACGCAGTTTTTTCGATAACCGGGAGATTAAATTCAAGTAAACTCGGTGCTGTATGGCCAAGCCCTTTGGGATATTGCTCAAAAATCAGTGCAGGAACAGACAAATGTTCTGCAGCTTGTAGTAGGGTGGTTACTTGGCGCTCGATATCGCCAAATACCTCAATATGAGGACGAAATTTTTCTTGAATATCGATCACCAAGATCATGCTGTCCGAAGGTATCAAATTCATCATCTTCTCCTTAGAGATTACGTTGCAAGGCGAGCACGCGCGCTTCGCTATTACGTTATTTATTCGTTACAATGGTATACCCACTTAAAAAGTAAACGGTTTTGGCGTGAAAGTACATTTTCTTGGCACTTCTTCAGGTAGCCCATCTAAGCAACGTAATATGTCGGCAGCGGCAGTAAGTTTTGAAAATACCAAAGCCTGGGTACTAATTGACTGCGCCGAAGCGACCCAGCATGCGCTATTGCACAGTGAGTTAACCCTATATCATCTCGAAGCGATTTGTATTACCCACCTTCATGGGGATCATTGCTATGGATTACCCGGACTCATTTCATCCATGGCATTAAACTCTCGCAAAGCGCCGCTAAAATTAATTGCGCCGAGGGCCGTTATTCAGTTTGTGCAAAGCTGTTTTACACTGACAGAGGTGAGTCTAAGTTTTGACCTAATCACCATCGCCATTGAAGAAATAAACGATAAGCTACCGCTTGAATGTTGCGATATCGAAACCATAGCGCTACAACACAGAGTGCCCAGTGTTGGCTATAAGCTCACGGAAAAGTGCATTCCTCGCAAGTTAAAAATAGACAAACTTCAGCAAGATGGTATTGCGTCTGGCAGCCACTACAACTTGTTGCAAAAGGGCCAAGACGTGGAATACCAAGGCCGACTTTTAACCTCGGATGACTACAGTTTTTATAGTTGGCAACCTCGAGTTGTAATAATTTGTGGTGATAACGAAAAGCCCGGCTTGCTATCGCAGATGATAAAAGGGGTCGATTTGCTTGTTCATGAAGCTACCTTTACCGCTGCTGATCTTCATAAAGTGGGATTTCATACAGGACATAGCGATGCCATGCGCATCGCTCAATTTGCACAACTACATCAAGTACCCATGCTCGCGCTCACTCACTTTAGCGTGCGCTATCATGGCGAGGGCATGATGCAGCCTCTTATTGAAGAGGCCAAGTTGCACTTTAGCAATGCACTCATCATTGCAGAGGATGGCCTAATTGTAGACATTCCAAAGCAAAAGCAAGTTGAGTGCGCAATCGCTTAGCTCTAGGATTGCTCGCAGAACCAACGCCAGTCGGCTACGACTTGCTCGCTGTAATGACTGGCCGATTTGACTAGGTCATCAATGAGACTAGGTAAAATGGCGACGGCATCCTCCTGAAATTGTAACGATCGTCTATCTGCTCGCATATGTGAAAGAGCAAGTGCTTCACCGCAAGCTTCTGCATATTGGCTAAAGCCGGATTTAGTTGCTGCACGCTTACCAATGGTGATGTCTTCTGGGTCTATACCAACACGAGCATGATGGCGCGAGCGTACCAGCCAGTGACTGCCTTGCCACAGTGCATTATCTAAAATGAGATCGGTACGGCGCTGCATTTTTCTTTGACTATTGACGGTTAAGTGTGCGGGATCTAAACGATTCACAGGGCTTAAATTTGCAAAATAAGCAAGAGGCGAAGCGAGCTGCTGTTGTTTTACCTCAACAATGTGGCATAGCGGCAGAATATCTTTAGTGGGTTTTTGCACGTTTGGGCCAACCAACAAGTAATATCTGCTCAGATGCAATGAGCCTGTGCCTTGGTCGATACGCTCAACACAATCTAAAATTTCGTCATCAACGTAGGGCGCAAAGTGATGAATAAGGTTTTCTTTTAAATCGGGATCAAGTTGCTTAAACTTCAGCTTGTCTTCGCGAAAACGTAGCGGCTTAATACTGAGGTCGATTTCCTTAGCAAGTGTGCTTTTTATCGTAAACGCGGCGCCACCCGCCATTCTTTGCAACCCTTTTTGCCATCGTTTATGCAGTATATGATTATTATCAAATTCGGTTAAGCCTGTGTTGCTATCGACCTTATGCTCCAGTGACAACTGACAGGCTTTTAGGTAGCTGTGTAAAAAGTCCAATTGTGCTTGGGCAACTAGCTCTTTACTGACCAAAGGTTTACTTCGGTCTTTAATATCCTGAGCTTGCTCTTGAATACGCCCGCCTTCTAGTTGGGTAAGCGGTAAACTCACTAAAAAGCGAAACAGGTCCCACACTGCGTGTCCGACGCAGGCATCATCGAAGTCATTAGGTTCAAAGATTAAGGTATCGCCATGGCTGCCTTCTTCACTATGAAAGCCAAAATTGCCCGTATGACAATCGCCCATTATGTAGGTGAGTGGCAGGCTGGTGGCCGCTTCAGGCAACTGTAGTTGTTGCTCCAGTAAGTCCTTATACATAAGCGCGGCACTGCCACGAAAGAACCGAAATGGACTGAGTCTCATTTTTTCGAATTTACTGCACTCACTGTTTGCGTGGATACCTTCACGCTCATTAAAGTACGATGCAAGATAGTCGTGACGATTCATGGATTAGTCCTCCCTTTGAACAATACCCAATTGAGATTTTGCCAGTTTTACAACGGCTTTATCGATAGGTGGGGGACTAATATCAACCCCCTTGCTTAACGCTTCGACAATGGTTTTCATCACTTGTACGCGGGCATACCATTTATGCTCCGCGAGGATCAAATGCCAATCCGCTAAATTTGTATCGGTTTTAGCAAACATATCATCAATTGCTTGCTCATAATCTTGCCGCTTTTGGCGGTTGCGAATATCTTCTTCCGTTAGTTTCCAGCGCTTATACGGATTATTTAAACGCTCTGTAAAGCGCTTGAGCTGTTCATCTTCGCTAATGTGTAAAAATAGCTTAACAATGCGGACGTTATCATCTGTTAGCAGACGCTCAAATTCGTTGATTTCTTGATAGGCACGACGCCACTCTTGCTCACTAGCAAACGCTTCAACCCGTTCTACCAACACTCGGCCGTAATATGAACGGTCAAAAATAGTCATAGTACCCCGAGGAGGTAGCTTTGTTTGAAACCGATAAAGGTAATGCCGGCCTTGTTCCTCAGGCGTAGGTTTTGCGATTGGGTAGACCTTAACGCCGCGCGGATCGAGTTTTTCAGTCATGCGGCGAATAGCACCTCCTTTACCAGCCGCATCCCACCCTTCAAATACTAAAATAGCGCGTTTCCCTTGATGAAAATAGGCTTGTTGCACGTGTAATAGTTGAGTTTGCCAGTACTTTAACTCGCTTTTGTAGTGTTTTTTTGAATCAATAGCGGGGTGTGTCATGGGAGGCTTAACACTTAGTCCGCGATTTAGTGTTTTTATTTCTGATACATAACTGGTCATGCTAACTCCTTTAATCGCCTTTGGTTAAGTTGGCCCTGTTGCTATCAAAGTGCTTTTCAAAGCGAAAATATTATCGCACCAACTAACTTTTGAGCGTGTTAGAGTAACCTAGAGTAAACTCTACAGGGACTTTTTGACAATGATATGTCATACCATTTTGTCTTACACTTCCTTAATTTGAGGGAGCTAATCAGGCGCTAACGGCGTTAAAAACTTCTCATCATTTAGAACAGTTAA
Source organism: Pseudoalteromonas sp. Isolate6 (assembly GCF_022398435.1). Taxonomy (NCBI): domain Bacteria; kingdom Pseudomonadati; phylum Pseudomonadota; class Gammaproteobacteria; order Alteromonadales; family Pseudoalteromonadaceae; genus Pseudoalteromonas; species Pseudoalteromonas sp. Isolate6. The sequence continues at coordinate 13,467 of NZ_JAKEVK010000085.1, forward strand.
ATAGCAAAATTTTTCCTTGATTGAATAACTGATTCCATCAGTATAAAATCTACTCCGAATAAATCTCGCGCTCATTGATGAGTAGCAAATTGCATTGATGAGGAACAACCGGAATAAACAAGGAAGGATTGGCATGAAGCCTTTTGACAAGTGGCCTGCACTTGTGCAAGACGCACAGCAAGGTACATTCGATGATTCACTTTTTCAGTCAGATTCAGACGTAAAAAATTCGGTACAACCAACCAGATTGCCGATGGCTAAAGTGCCCAACATCATTCTTAAAGCACTTAACCCCCATCACACTGACTATATTCGTATTGACCCAAAAGAAGCTCGTTACTGGCATGGTGGACTTCATCATCATGACGATAGACAACTACTTGTTATTTCAAATAACCAAGTACAACGTCTCAAAACGGTTTCTCAAGGCAATATAAAGGAGATCTTTGCGTTTATTAAAAAGTCAGCGCTTGAGGCTAAAGTGGAAGGTCAGTTCGGTTCTGGTGGCAGTAGAGGCTTCTCGGGTGGGGCGGGAGAGTTAAACCAAAACGGTGCACATTTAGGTGCTGCAGCTAAATATGCTGCTACAAGCGATTACTCAAAAAATGATGGTGTGGGCTTCAATAGTAGCCAAGGAGCAGGTACAACGCGCCCGTCAATGGGTAAGAGTAACGCTGGGATTCAAAAAACACCCACTAAGCTAGAAAGTACAGCACAGCCCATAGATACCATTGCGCCATCTGTCATTATTGGTCAACCTAATCCAAAGCAGATCGTAAAACTAGAACAAAACCAAGCCACTAAAAGACGTTTTGCAAATCATGTATTAGGACCGGGAGAAACTGCCGCGAGTGTTGTCGAGCAGTATACTGGCACACCAAATGAAAGCCGTATATATGGCTTCAACCATCCTCAGTTTACTATAAAAAATCCTCCCAAAGCGGGTGATAAAGTCAGGGTGAATACCGGCTTTGACGTACTAGTTAAAGGGCAATTCTATAACAGCAACAGCGTTAACCTAATCTGGAAAGGGCCTACATCGGGCTCGAAATCAGCCATATTGGAGCAAGTGAATGGCAAATATCTACCAGACAGAGGCTACGATTGGGAGTTGGCACTACCGCTTGTGGCGGGGGAATATACATTAACTGCTGAAGCCGAAGGTGCAACGCACTCCGTGAGTTTTTCAGTTGAAGAATCTGAAGATCAACTGGAAATTATTGACTTTTTATATATTCCAGAAGATAACAGCTTTATAGCGGTCACGCAGTCACTTGCGGATATTTTAGAGCAAGAAATGGAAGTACTTAACCCTCCCATGGAGCAGCTTAAGCAAGCGCTGGCTGGACAACAAGACCTCTCGCAACAAGATGATAAAGTAATTGACGCAAAAAAGGCGTTAAACGAGACTTTAAAACCACTTGTTTCAGGCCCTACCGTTAATAAAATTACCGAAGTCATTGGCTTTAAAGGCCGAAAGTATACCTATGTGCGTAGTGATAAAATGGCCAACCACTTTAGACGCTACAAAATTGATACGGACATTCGAAACGGTCGTCGTTTTAGCGATGCGAATGGCAACTTAGACCGTAAGAAACTGAACAAAGCGCTTAAAAATGATTTGAGCAAGCTAAAGGTCAATTTTAAGTATGATAAGAAGCTCGTCGACACGTATACAACCATATGGGGCGAATGGGCTAGAGAGCTTAATAAAGATCTAAATATAAAAGGGTTTGAAAAAAGCGACTATTTTGACGCCAGTGCAGAGGCGCGATTAATGCGCTACACCCATGGTGCAGGCATTGCGGCAAACTTTAGCCCAAAGGATGGTGTCTTTTCATTTCAAGCTGATGCCAAAGTTGATTTTGCTGTTGGTGAAGCAAAAGCTGCAATGAGTGGTTACTACCCTAATAAAAAAGGGTATGAATTTAAGTTTATGATGCCACTTAAAAATTCGACCAAAGAGCGTGAGATAAACTTAGGCGCGCTCCGATTAAATGCGACCATTGCCTTTTTTGGCTATGCTGGCGCGAAATTACAAGCGGCGGCGAATGTAGGCTGTACAGTAAAGCAAGGTAAAATGATGCTTGAGGGATTAACCCCTGAACAAGTAAAAGCACTTAGCCGCGCCGATCGCAAGTTTGAACCTGTAAAAGGCGAGCTCAGCGCATTTGCTGGGGTATCCGCAGGCTGTGAGTTAACTGGTGCTTTGCAGTGGGATAACCCAGAAAAATCTGGTAAATCTAGTTTTTGTGATCTAGCTAAACTAGGTGGAAAGGCAGAAGGCGCATTTGGCGCTGGTGCACATGCCGGATGTTCTATTGGTTATGAAGACGGAAGGTTTATACTTCGCGCGAAATTGGGACTTATCTGGGGCGTAGGTGCTGGCGGAGAATTAGTCTGTGAGATAGGTGTAGATGAAATCGTCACGCTTGCCCAATTTGTTTATCACCAGCTTAAAAATAATGATTATGATTACCTTGAGTTTATACAGCCATTGGCATTTAACGTGCTTTATAAAGCAGTAGCCATGCATATAGCAACAGGTAATGAGATAATTAAATATGTGGGCTCTAGCGCCCGTCAAGTAGATACATGGTGGCGGGGAACTGTTTTAACCCATGAACGCGCGAAAGGTATGATGGATAATATTCTACAAGAGCCCGAAATGTTAAAATTTACGGTACCTGAGTCCAAGGGAGCTTTTCTAAACTTATTAGCGAACCCTAACCTCGCTAGCCTTATCGACTCAGATACCTACAGCTGGCAGGGCTTAAATGAGCAGCGCGAGAATGCGATTATTATTGTACTAAAGCATATTCTTTGCACAGAGGAGTTAGACGAAGTATTGCAGCATATGGGAGAGGGCGGTGAAAAATGTAGCCGAGAGGAGGGCTTGTCTCAGCTTAATAGTATTTTAGAAGGTGCTCAGCAGAGTGAGTTTGATGCATGGCGACGCAAACTACCAAGCCGAGCACGCTCCGGTTCGGTTGCAGTAGCTATGCTTAATACAACTCCCTTTATCGCAATGGCTTAATTGTATACGTGCAACCAAGCTAGCTTGGTTGCACACTTAATTTAGTCGACTGATTTAGTGCGCATCTAAACCCGATATCCCTGTAGCTAGTGTCTAATTCATTTGACTCTTGCCGTGTATAAACATTACTGCCACGTGGCGATTCCATAAAAGTTCCGCCTCGCATGACCTTTTTTGTGCCTTCTTTTGGCCCTTTAGGATCCTGCTCTGGTGAGAGTTGATAGTAATCTTCTGCCCACCAGTCATTGACCCATTCGATCATATTGCCACTTAAGTCATAAAACCCTAATGGGTTAGGCGGATAGGTGCCACTAATATGCGGTTCTGGCTCTTCGGCGAGAGAGTAATTTACACCGAGTTCAAGCATACCGGTATTGGTGGCAAACAAAATATTTTCGCCACGGTTTCGTGCTGCAAATTCCCATTGCGCCTCTGTGGGTAAATCAAAGGGCAGCTGGGTTAACTCAGCGAGCCATAAACAATAGTTTTTTGCGCCATACCAACTTACTCCAGCAGGGAATTCAGGGGCGCGCCAAATCTCATCTCTATCCCATTCTTCCCACACGGTTTTTGGCAGGTCATTTACTGCGGTATATAAATCAAAATCGCCATAGCTTACCTCATAAGCGCCCATCGAATAGCTGGTAAGAGTCACCTCATGAGCGGGTTTATTGTCGCGGGCTATGGTCCAAGGCAAGTTATTTGGACCACCGCCATCACCCATCATAAAGCTGCCGCCTTCAACAAACACCATTTGGGCTTTAGTGCGCTCAATCAGTGCTTGCACTTGTTTGTCTTGCTCGCCGGTAAACGCGTCTATTTGTTGGCCAAGGTCGTCACACCCAGTCATTACCACACACAGTAATGCGAGGCTGGGAATGGTTGTGTATTTATTGGCAAGAATATTGCGGCGGTTAACGTTGGCAAAGTGGGAGAGTGAATGTATCTGTTTATTTTCCATATGGTGACTTTCCGTATGTAACTTATTTATCCTTAGTGCAGCTCAAGCATACCAAGCACACCAGCGAAATCAAAATTGTCACACCATAAAGTAAGTAGTTTGAATAAACGCTGACTTTTACAGTGATAAATATGATAACAATTAGTTAGCTCTGTAATTGAGCTGAAATTGATAGGCAGAAAAATCACTAGCCAGTATTAGTGCAATAAGCATCTTATATAGTTCTGTGTTTGGATATTGAATTTGCTATCTACTGTTCAATCAGCGATATTAAATAGCGTTTAGCTTAGTGTGAACCTGTATACTTATAAAATTAACTATATTTTTTAGTCAACGTCATGATGATGAAATAATAG